>NZ_FPBI01000039.1:0-36843 GCF_900116595.1 Mesorhizobium sp. YR577
GAGGCCGGACAGATGTCAGCACCCGACTACGCGCAAATACTTTGCCTGAAAAATTCTCTTGCACTTCCGGGGGTGTCCACAGATGTTCAGGGGCCGTATTGGGCCTTGAAAGCGGGGTCGCGGCGGGAGACGACGAGAGCGGCCATATAGAGGGCGGCCCGCCCGCCCGCGATGGCGGCGACCGACGGCAAAGGGTTAAGGGCTGAGACATGGCTTATCGGACCTGTATGCGGGCATTCGACACGTGAAGCCCATGCGACTGTTCGATCGATCATTCACGGCAAAACAACCACCGCGGTTCCCAACGAGCAACGCTCTCAAGCCATCATGACATCAACGGGCGCCAAGATACAGGTTCCCACTTTTCTTGGAATCGCTCTAGCGGATGGGAGCGGCCTTGCGTCCGGCTACCCGCGCCTTGTACGCCTCTATCCTCTGCTTGAGATGAGGTCTGGCCGCCGAACGCACCAGGGCAGCCAGTTGTGTATCAGCGCTTCCCTCGGCGGTCGCGTCGTGAAGCGCGGCCACTGTCGTCGGACCGAGTGCCGTGATTCGCTCCACGATTGCAGAAGTGATGCCGTCCACATGGTCGTCCGAAGCAATTTCAGTGGCGAGCCCCAGGGCCAATGCACCCTGCGCGTCGACCGTTTCCCCCTGCGTGACGATGCGTCGAGCATGGTCGCGGCCGATGAGCGCGCGCAGCCGATCAGTTCCGAGAACCAGCCCGAAGCCGGCGCCGGGAAAAGCGAAAGTCGTTCCCTCCGCGGCGAGTCGCCGGTCGCAGGCGACGAAGAGATCAGCGCCGGCGCCGACCACGCGTCCTTTACCGACTGCTAGTGTCGGGATGGTGGACCTGTGGAGCATCTGCAGAAGCGCTTCGATCTCGACGAATCGGAGCAGGAGGTCTCCGTCCGAACACTGGTCGAGGTCGGACAGGTCGAACCCAGTGCAGAAATGCTTGCCCTCGCCGGAAATGACGACGAGGTGGGCGCCCGCTTGCAGCAGCGCCTGGAACCCATGGGACAGTTCCCGGACCATGACTGGGTTGAGCGCGTTGCCGCGATCGGGGCGGGCGAGTAGGAGCCGACCGATGCTGTTCTCGAGCGACGCTCGTATCTCGCCGAAAGCCGGCAGTGTCTCCGTTTCGGGGCACGCGAGTTTGGCGTTGATATTCATCGGCCCGTGCACCTATTGTTTGTTCCATGAAATTGAGACTTGGCAGGCCGACGCCTCGTGCGCCCTGCTGACGCTTAGCGTGTCCAGAGATTCGGGACAGTTTCCAGCGAATAGCCGCTAGTGAAGTCTTTGACCGTACCGTCGCCCTTGAAGGCATGGCGGGAGATCGCGCCGATATTTCCCCCGTACAGGTGAATTGAGACAGACGGTTTGTTCGGTCGGCCGTTGCGTACGCGGTGGATGTCGCCAATGGTGGGGGAGACGGCATCAATCGCGCCGGCTTCCAGAATTTCCAACCCGCCCGTCTCGTGCAGCTCGCCTTCGTTCATCTCGTAGCGCTGCGAAACCTCAGACCCCCGCAGGACGCCCAGCAAGCCCCAGACGGTATGGTCGTGAATCGGGGTCTCTTGGCCCGGACCCCAGACGAAACTGACGATCGAGAAGCGCTGCTTCAGATCGCAGTGAAGCAGGTATTGCTGGTAGAAGTTTTCGTTAGGCCGCGCGAATTCATCCGGCAGCCATGTGTCACGCGCCAGAAGATCACTCAGCATCGGACGCGCCGCGCCCAGCATCTCGGCTTCGCCCGAGCCCTGATCGGCGAGATTGGTCAGCTCGCACACGAAATCGCGGAACAGTCTGATGCTCACGAAACGATGGCTCCTTGGCACTGGATGCGCTCCAGTTCGGACAACACTTCATCGTTATGCCCCCCGAGGGCCGGAGGGTCCAGTCTGATCGGCGGCGTCTTGCCGTTGATGCGGATTGGCGAACAGAACGTTTTAGTCACGACGCCCGAGGGCAGCGTGATGTCCTTCACCCACTTCATGGCGTCGACCTGAGGATCGCTCAGCGCCTGTTCATAGGTATTGATCAGTCCGCACGGAATGCCGAGCTTGCGAAACTGATCGACCCAGGAACCGGCAGGCCGCGTTGTGAAGACGGTTTCGAGGACGGTGCGCAATTCGCGCTGGTTGAGGGCGCGCATGGAATTCGTGTTGAAGCGCGGATCGTCGTTCAGTTCGGGCATGCCGACAACGCTGCACACCACCGACCAAAGTCTGTTATTGCCGGCGGCGAGAACGAACCAGTCGTCGCTCGCCTGGAATGCTTCGTAGGGAGCATTGCGCGGGTGCGCAGCGCCGAGCCGCTTGGGCGCCATGCCCGTGCCGAAGAACTCGGATGTCTGGAGTGCCGCGATGGCCAGCGTGGAGCCGAGCAGCGAAATGTCGATGAACTGACCCTCGCCGGATTTCGCGGTCTGGCGCAGGGCTGAGGACACTGCAAACGCAGCATAAAGTCCGGTGGAGAAATCGCTGACCGGCACACCGCACTTGACCGGTCCGCCGTCCGGTTCGCCGGTGACGCTCATCACGCCCGCGATCGCCTGAATGGTGACGTCGAAGCCGCCTTCCTGGGAGCGGGGACCTTCCTGCCCGAATCCGGAGATAGAGCAGTAGACGATGCCGGGATTTAACGCCGCAATGGCGCGGTAGCCCAAGCCGAGCCGGTCCATCACGCCAGGACGGTTGTTTTCGATGACCACGTCGGCATTCGCGCAAAGCGCCTTCGCGGTGGCGAGTTCGGCGGTATCTTTCAGGTTGAGCGCGACGGAGCGCTTGTTGCGGTTGAGCGAGGCGAAATTCTCGGAATAGCCACCGCTGTGCGGCGGCCAGCTGCGCAATCCATCCCCGCCATCGGGATTCTCAACCTTCACGACGTCTGCGCCGAAATCCGCAAGCAGCATGCCGCAGAACGGACCGGCCGCGATCTGGCAAAACTCGACGACTCGAATGCCGCTTAGCGGGAGCTGGGAGGTGTCCTGTTGGTGCATCATGCTGGCTTCATCACTCGTGTGTCATATTCTGGAACGTTGTATCACATAGTTATAAGCGACGGCGGGGTAGAGCGTCAAGGGAGTCCGGTTTAGTCCAACTGTCATCGCGTGGCGCACACGGCATATTTGAGATGATCTCCCAGGCGCGTTGACGAGCGCATCAGGCCCGCGACGCAAGCTTGGGAAAGCCATCCTTGACAGGGGTGTCAGTCGTAAGATACTCAATTAGCAGAACGGTGTTCTAAATACTGGAGCCGTCAGGAGATCTCTACGCCCTGGCCGAACCTGTTGCGCCAGTGGAGAAAAGGGTAGGATATCGTGAACATCGCAACTGAATCAAAGCGCATGCGGCCGGCATTTCTCGGTCAAGCACCCAAGCAGCTGTTCATCGACGGAAAATGGGTCCAGCCGGCATCGGGCGAGACATTCGAGACGGTCAATCCTTCCAACGGGCAAGTCATCGCCCGCATCGCCGCGGGCGGCACACAGGACATCAACGACGCCGTCGCGGCTGCACGGCGTGCATTCGAGGGTTCCTGGAGCCGGTTCACGCCCTATGAGCGCCAGGGCGTGATCCTGAAGCTCGCCGAGCTGATCGACCGGGATTTCGATGAACTCAGCCTGCTCGACTCTATGGACATGGGCGCGCCGCTTTCGCGGCTGCGCGGTCCCGGCCGCAAGCGCGCGCTCGGCCGGTTGCGCTTTTATGCCGGCCTGGCGACCACGATCATCGGACACACGATCGAGAATTCGGCATCGCGCGAGATGCTCACCTACACCGTGCGCGAGCCGATCGGTGTCATCGGCGCGATCATCCCCTGGAATGCGCCGCTGACCTCGGCACTGTGGAAGATCGGTCCGGCTCTCGCCGCGGGCTGCACGGTCGTGCTCAAGCCGGCCGAGCAGGCCTCGCTTTCCTGCCTTCGTCTTGCTGAGCTGTGCATGGAGGCCGGCATCCCGGCCGGCGTCGTCAATGTCGTGACCGGCCTTGGCGAAAGCGCCGGCGCTGCGCTGACCCAGCATCTCGACGTCGACAAGATCGCGTTCACCGGCTCCCATCTCGTCGGCCAGAAGATCATTCAGGCCTCGGTGGGCAACCTCAAGCGGGTGACGCTGGAGCTCGGCGGAAAGTCTCCCGACATCGTCTTCGCCGATGCGGACTTGGACAAGGCCGTGCCTGGCGCCGCGATGGGGGTGTTTGGCAACACGGGCCAGGTCTGCTGCGCCGGCACGCGGCTCTTCGTCGAGCGCTCCATCTACGACGAATTCATCGAGCGGGTGGCGAATTTCGGCAATTCGCTGGTCGTCGGCGACGGCCTCGACCCCAAGACGCAGATCGGTCCGGTTGTTTCGCAGGAACAGCTTGATCGTGTCCTTTCTTATATCCAGATCGGCCTGGACGAAGGCGCGACGACGATCGCGGGCGGCGCGCGCCTGACCGAAGAAGGCCTGTCTTCAGGCTACTTCCTGCCGCCGACCATCTTCGGCAACGTACGGGATGACATGCGCGTGGCCCGGGAGGAGATTTTCGGGCCCGTCGTGTGCGCCATTCCCTTCGATACGATCGATGAGGTCGAGCGTCGCGCAAACGCTACGCAGTTCGGTCTCGGCAGCGGCGTATGGACGCGCGACGTCACGAAGGTTCACCGCCTTGCCAAGACGATCAAGGCAGGTTCGGTCTGGGTCAACTGCTACAACGTAATGGATCCGGCGGTGCCGTTCGGCGGCTACAAGCTCAGCGGATACGGCCGTGAAGGCGGCGTCGAGCATGTCGATGAGTACCTGAATACCAAGTCGGTCTGGGTGAACTACGCTTGACGCCGCGCGGCGGGAGTTCCATCCCTCGCCCGCAACAATGAGACATGGCAGGACACATGACCAAGTACACCGCCTCCCATTGGGGTATCTATGAAGTCGTGGAGCACGACGGGCGTCCCGATCTGAAGCCATTCGGCGCCGATCCCGACCACTCGCCGATCGGGCTTCACCAGCTCGACGAGGGGCTCAAGGGCATGCGGGTTGCTCGGCCCGCAGTTCGCCGCAGCTTTCTCGAAGGCGGTCCCGGCGCGCGGACGGATCTTCGCGGGCGCGAGGAGTTCATCGAGGTCGACTGGGACACCGCACTCGATCTGGCGGCGTCGGCGATAGACGTGGTGCGCAAGCGCGACGGAAACCGCGCCATCTTCGGCGGTTCCTACGGCTGGGCGAGCGCCGGCCGCTTTCACCACGCGCAAAGCCAGGTCCACCGCTTCCTGAATGCAGCCGGCGGCTATGTCCGGCACATGGATTCCTACAGCCTCGGGGCGGCACGGGTCGTGATGCCGCATCTTGTCGGCGATATCGACTATCTGCAGTCCATCCATACGTCCTGGGACGTGATGGCCGAGCATACGGAGCTGTTCATCACCTTCGGCGGGGTTCCGGCAAAAAACGCGCAGGTAAGCGCTGGCGGCGTGCGTGAGCACCGGGTTCCGAGCGGGTTGCGCCGCATGGGTGAGGCCGGCGTACGCTTCGTCAATGTCAGCCCCGTGTCCGACAATCTGGTCACGGGCGGGGCGGTTGACTGGATCGCGATCCGCCCGAACACGGACACCGCGCTGATGCTGGCCATGGCGTTCGTCCTGGAGACCGAAAGTCTTGTCGATCGTGGGTTCCTCGAGCGCTGCGCTGTCGGCTACCAGCGGTTCCGGTCCTACATCTTGGGAGAGAACGACGGTACCGCGAAGACGCCGGCGTGGGCCGAAGCGATCACGGGCGTGCCGGCGGGGCGCATCGAGGCGCTGGCGCGCGATGCCGCATCCCACCGCACCATGCTCAACGTTGCCTGGGCGCTGCAGCGCGCCACCCATGGCGAGCAGCCGTTCTGGGCATTGATCACGCTGGCTTCCATGCTTGGTCAGATTGGCAAGCCCGGCGGCGGTTTCGGCGTCGGCTATGGCGCGACGAACCTGATGGGCAGCCCGCACATGAAAGTGCCCGGGCCTACGCTCTCGCAGGGCACCAACGCGGTCAAGGATTTCATCCCCGTCGCGCGCATCGCCGACATGTTGCTCAATCCCGGCAAGTCCTTCACCTATGACGGCGCCGTCCACGCCTATCCCGACATCAAGCTCGTCTATTGGGCGGGCGGAAATCCTTATCACCACCATCAGGATCTGAACCGCCTCCGGGTCGCCTGGCAGAAGCCCGATACGATCATTGTCAACGAGCAGTTCTGGACCGCGACCGCCAAGCATGGCGACATCGTCTTCCCTGTCACGACGTCGCTCGAGCGCGACGACATGATGTCCTCGACGAAGGAAGGTTGCCTCGTTGCAATGGCAAGGGTCACCGAGCCTTTCGGAGACGCGCGCGACGACTATGAGATATTCTCGGGTCTGTCCGCTCGGTTGGGCGTGGAGGAAACCTTCACCGAAGGCCTTTCCAGCGCCGATTGGCTGCGTCGGCTGTACGATGAATTCCGGGAGAAGGCGCGGACGGCCCAGATATCGGCGCCGGATTTCGATACGTTCTGGCGCGACGGAATGCTGGACTTCACGCAATTCGACAAACCGGTCGTGATGTTCGAAGCCTTTGCTGCGAACCCCGTCGCAAATCCGCTCGCCACGCCATCGGGCCGCATAGAAATCACCTCGGAGACGATCGCGAGCTTTGGCCTCGCAGACTGCCCGGGGCATGCGGCATGGTTCGAGCCGAAGGAGTGGCTCGGCGGCAGCATGGCGTCTGCCGACCACCTTCACCTGGTCTCGGATCAGCCGGTGCGGCGCCTGCACAGCCAGCTCGATCCAAGTTCTTGGAGCCGCGACGGCAAGATAAAAGGCCGCGAGCCCGTCTATATCAATCCGTGGGATGCAGCCCGGCGCGGTATTGCGGATGGGGACGTCGTCGAACTGTTCAACCAGCGCGGCCGCTGCCTTGCGGGTGCGATCGTTTCTGACATCGTGATGCCGGGCGTGGTGCGGCTTTCCACAGGCGCCTGGTATGATCCCGATCCAGACACCGATCTAGAGCGGCACGGCAATCCGAATGCGCTGACACTTGATGTGCCCGCATCTGGCCTGTCGCAAGGCTGTTCGGCACATACATGCCTCGTCGAACTGCGCGGCCCCGTCAACGAATTGCCGGACATCGAGGCGTTCCGTCTGCCGGCGATGGCCGGCGACCGCTCCGCGGCCTAGCCACAACGGGCCGGCCAGACGGCCGGCAAGCTAATTCATATGAAAGGGACATGCGATGGGCAAACTCGATGGCCATGTTGCCGTCATAACCGGCGGTGCGCGCGGACAGGGCGCCGAGGAGGCAAGGTTACTCGCCAGCGAAGGGGCGGCGGTCGCGATCTGTGACCTTCTCGAAGAGCAAGGCGAGGCGCTGGCGGCACAGCTTTCGGCCAACGGCGCGAAAGCTCGATTCTTTGCCCTCGACGTGACTTCGGAAGAGCAGTGGCAGAAGGTGGTCGCCGACATCGTCGCGTGGCAGGGCAAGATCACCGTGCTGGTCAACAATGCGGGCATCATCAACCAGCTCGGCATCGTTGATACGCCCATCGAGAAATGGAGCAAGGTGATGGATGTCAACATCACCGGGCCATTCCTCGGCATGAAGCACGTCGCGCCGGTCATAGCGACGTCCGGCGGCGGATCGATCGTCAACATTGCATCCATCGCCTCCCACATCGGGGTGAAATGCGCAGCCTACGTCTCCAGCAAAACCGCTCTCCTTGGACTGACGCGCACGGCGGCGACGGAGTTTGCCGACCTTGCCGTCCGCGTCAATGCGATCTGTCCGGGGGTCATCGCCACCGACATGGGAAACGGGCTGAACTCGGCGGAGGCCATGCGCTTCGCGACGCCGATGTTGCGCCACGGCACGTCGGAAGACGTGGCGCGCATGGTGCTTTTCCTGGCGTCCTCGGACTCAGGCTATGTCACCGGGACGGATATGAAGATCGATGGCGGCTTTACGGCCGCGGGCGGCATGAAGCTGGTTCGCAGACTCGTCAACAGCGACGCGGCAATGTCTGCCTTGGCGGAAAGCGTCTGAGCAAGATCGGTCAAACATGATACGGGCCAACCACAATCGCAGGTGATCCGTGAAAAAGGGCCTCCATGACCTTTTTTGGCGGCTGCAGATGCCGAGATGGAGGCGATCGAGGCCTCAGATGCGATGGCGCTTCGGGGGATCCGGGCGTCGTTTTCGTCGATTTGCGTGATCCGCGTGAGCTTGAGAGGGAAGGGACGATCCCGGATTCCTTCTCGTGTCCACGCCGTATGCTCGAATTCTGGGTAGACCCCGACAGCCCCTACGCCAAGCCGATCTTTTCCACAGGCAAGATATACGTCTTCTTCTGCGCCAGCGGCTGGCGTTCGGCGCTCGCTACCAAGACGGTGCAGGATATGGGCATGGAGAAGGTCGCGCATGTGAAGGGCGGCTTCAAGGCTTGGAAAGCTGCTGGCGGTCCCGTGGTTGCGCATTCTGCGCGTAAGAAATAGAGGCGCGGCCGGTTCCGCCATCGCAGGTTCTCAGTGCGCCCATTGGCATGGTTGCACTGCGGCCGAATGGGTGGAGAGCCGGGCGGCCGTTGCAAGGAACGAGGTCAATATGTCAGTGCAGTTCGAGAACCGCGACGGGATCGGTGTAATCACGCTCGCCAACCCTCCAGTCAACGCGATCGGGCAAGCCGTTCGAGCCGGGCTGGTGCAGGCGCTGGATGATGCCCGCGCGCAAGGCGTCAAGCGGGTGATCATCACCGGTGGCGATCGCGTCTTCGCGGCAGGTGCCGATGCCCGCGAGTTCGACCGTCCCCCCGAAGCGTCGCATCTGAATGAGGTTCTGCAACGGCTGGCGCGCTTCGAAGTGCCTACCATCGCGGCAATCTTTGGCGCGGCCTTGGGCGGTGGTTTGGAGATCGGATTGGCCTGCCGCATGCGCATCGCAGCGCCCGGCGCAACGCTCGGCCTCCCCGAGACGACGCTCGGCGTAATCCCTGGGGCGGGGGCACGCAGCGGCTTCCGAGGATCGTCGGCATGGCGCACGCGCTGGAGCTAATTCCGCCGGGCAAGGTCATTTCTGCCTCCGGTGCGCTGTCCCGGGGGCTGATCGACCTCATCGATGACGATCCGATCGCGGCGGCGATGAAGGTGACAGCCGCGCGGGCTTCGGCAGCGCTCGCGGCGGACGACCGGAGCTCCAGAGAACGCTGGTAAATGCGCCGATCGGGATCTTGAGATGGCGATGTCACGTTGTCTGGCTATGAACGCGCTGAGACCTGCGGCGCTGTTGTCAGCTGACCACGGTCACGGCTTTCCATTCCGCCATGGCAGGCAGGCGGTGAATATGTGCGGCGAGAGCGGAGCGTTTTGAGTGAGGTGGAACGAAGAGGTTGCGCAGAGCCGAGAAGATCGAGACGAAACGCTGCAGGCTTCCCTGGCGATCGGAAGCCCTGCATCACCCGCTCTCGTTTTCGCAGCGGCACATGGGAATTCTGGGCGCGGTTGTTCAATCCTTTGTGTGACCGGTGCTCGACGTCCGGCATCACCTGACGCTTGGCCGCTCCATACGACCGCAGCTTGTCAGTGATCATGCGCTTCGGTGCGACGCCCTGTTTCTTCAATAGGCGCGTCAGCAATCGCTTGGCCGCCTTGGCGTTGCGGCGGTTCTGGACGATCTCGTCGAGGACATAGCCGTCCTGATCGACGCCGCGCCATAGCCAGTGTTTTCGGCCAGCAATGGTGATGACGACTTCATCCAGGTGCCAGATGTCATCGCGGCTCGGCTGCTTGCGACGCAAGCGGCGAGCATAAGCGGGCCCGAACTTCTTGCCCCAGCGGCGGATCGTTTCGTAGGAGACCACGATGCCGCGCTCCAGCAGCATTTCCTCGACCAGACGCCGGCTCAAGGGGAACCGGTAGTAGGGCCAGACCGCATGACCGATGATCTGCGGCGGGAAACGATGGCGCTTGTAGCTGATCGCAGGCATTATCATGCCGCCGTCCCTATGCCGCAAATGCTGAAGCATGGTTTACGTGACAACACCTGACGGTCGCCGGCGGCGAGCGCGTCGTGCGGCCGGTCATCGATACCCGGACGTAACCGCCGTCCTGAAGTTCTCAACGATCTGATAGAGGATGGCTACGTTCTCGAGAATACGGCGCCCCTCATTCCTCTCCGCACATCCAGACGGGAGCGAACGAGACGCCGCGAAGTCCGGCGGTTCGAACCCGTTCAACGAAACTGCCGGTGACATAGACGGCCGAGGCCCGCATCGGCATTTTAAAGATTTCCGCGGTTCCGATTGTCTCTTTCCTGAAGACATGATGTTCGATGTCGAGGATGTCGCCGTTGTCGAAATAGGCGATGCGCGACCGCTCACGATCGAGGGCGTCGAGGACCGTTGTGGCATTGAAGAGCCAGACTTCTTCCCCCTTCATGGGCAGTAGCTGCCCGTACTCGATGAGGACCGGCGCCAGTGCATCGACAGCGGGCTTTCTCAGGATCGGCGCGTGTTCGCCCAGCCACGGGAAATCGGAGTAGGTCCGCTCCTCCGTGTCCAGTTTCATGACAGGCGCGATCCAATCCTGAATGACGCGACCATCCAGTGCAAAGAAGAATTCGTAATCGTCGTCATCAGTTGGAAATATCCACTCCTGGCCCTCGATGACCTCGAACTTGCAGACCGTCAGTGTCATTGCGGCATTCTCCCGGTGGTCAATGTTCAATCTCCGCATGCATCTCGCGAAACAGCCGCGGCGAGACGCCGAAACGGCGTTCGAACGCGTCCGAAAAACGTGCAGCCGGAGAAAGGCCGACCTGGACTGCGACCAACTTCAGCGAAAGCCCGCGGCCAAGCAGCATGCGGGCGGCATCAAGGCGTGCCGTCTCGACGAAGCGGGCCGGCGTTTGGCCGGTGGCGGCGCCGAACTTGCGGTGGAATGTCCGCTCGCTGAGGCCGGCGCGATCCGCCAGCACAGGAACGTCCAGAGGTGCATCGAGGTTTGTCAGGATCCAGGCGATCAGCTCGGCGAAAGGGCTGTCAGCTCTCACTTGGGCCTGAAGCAGCGGGCTGAACTGGGATTGGTAGCCGGGGCGGCACGCATAGAGCACGAGCCGCTTGGCGACCTCGCCGGCGATGTCGGCGGAAAGATCGCGCGCGACCATGGCGAGCGCCATGTCGATACCGGTGGTCACGCCGGCTGAGGTCCACAGCCGGCCGTCAACCACGTAAAGCGAGTCAGGATCGACGCTGACGGACGGAAAGGCAGCGGCAAGCGGTGTGCAGGCATCCCAATGGGTGGCGACACGATGCCCATCGAGCAGCCCGAGCCTTGCAAGGATGATCGCGCCAGAACAGACCGAGCCGAACCGTTGCGCCTTGCTCGCCAGCTTCGGAAGCCATGCTGCCCAGGCGGGATTCGCAAGGGCCGGCAACAGGTGCTCGCGCTCCGCGCCGGCGACAAGGAGCGTGTCGATCGCCTTGCGGGCGCGTTCTTCCAGGCTTTGCGTCTCGACGGCGACCCCGCTGCTGCTCGTCACCGGTCCGCCCGCGGCCGATACGAGATCGATAGTGTAGAACGGTGGCTTCTCACTCAGCCCCAGGGTGCGGTTGGCGCTGGTGAAGACCGAGATCGGTCCCGACGTGTCGAGGAGCTCGAAGCCGCGGTAAACGACGAAGGCGACATGATGCATTGGCGGAAAATGCCATGTTTATGTCATTCCCGCCAGAGAATGTGCCCTATAGCCTGACGATGAAAGCAACGCCCGATCGGAGTGGCGGATGCCCATGCGCTATCTCATCTGGGCTGGATTGGCCCTTGTCGTCTTGCCTTTGGCGGGTTTAGGCCTGTGGCTGGCGGCCCTGCCGGCTGCGCCCACCGCCTTCGCGCCACCAATTGTCCCGCAAGCAGAGATAGACGCCATGCTGGCGGCGTTGAAGCCGCCGAAGGCAGGTCGGCCCCTGGTCGCCATCATCGGCCTCAATGACGCGACGGAGACGACCGATTACCTGATGCCCACAGGAATCCTACGACGAGCGGACATCGCCGACGTGGTGACCATCTCGACCGAGCCCGGCCCGGTCAAACTCTATCCGGCGCTTGCCGTCGAAGCCGATGCTACGATCGAAACCTTCGATGCGCGCCATCCCGAAGGGCCCGACTATGTGATCGTGCCGGCCATGAGCCGTGACGACGATCCGGCCGTTACCGCTTGGCTGCGCAAGCAGGCAAAGGGCGGAGCTGTTATCATCGGCATTTGCGCCGGAGCGAAGGTTGTCTCCGCCGCCGGGCTTCTCGACGACCGGCGGGCGACCACCCATTGGTACCATATCAGTGATCTGCTCCACCACGATCCGTCGATCCGCTATATCGCCGATCGACGGATCGTGGTGGATCGCAGCGTCGCGACCACCACGGGCATCACGGCCTCCATGCCGATGATGCTGACATTGATCGATGCGATCGCCGGACGGGACAAGGCGGAAGCAGCCGCCAGCGATCTCGGGCTGGACTTCTGGGATACCCGGCATGACAGCGGCGCCTTCAGGCTAACCCGCCTCTTCGCCATGACCGTGCTGGGCAACCGCCTCGCTGTCTGGAGCCATGATCGTTTCGGCATCGCCCTTGAGCCGAGGATGGACGAAATCGCGCTCTCGCTCGTCGCCGATGCGTGGTCGCGCACCTATCGCTCCCGGGTAGAGCTGTTTGCGGCATCCCCTGAGGCAGTGACGACGCGTGGTGGCTTGCGCCTCCTTCCAGATAGAGTGACGGCGACGTGGTCCGGCGAGCGATTACCCCATGAGGAGGCAAGCAAGAGGCCCACCGATGCCCTGGATGAGGCCTTGCGAGATATCGGAGCGCGATATGGGCAAGGCACGGCCCATGTCGTTGCCATGCAGCTCGAATATCCGCAACACGGAGCAGGGCCATGAAGGCGCTGATCGTGGGCGCTGGCATCGGTGGGCTAACGACCGCTCTCTTTCTGCACCGGGCCGGGATCGAGGTGGAGATTTTTGAGCGCGCCGATGCGGTGCGCGAACTGGGCGTCGGCATCAACATGCTGCCGCACGCTGTCGGGCTGTTAGCTGAACTCGGGCTGATGGAAGCGCTCGACGCGGCCGGAATCCGTACGCGCGAGCTGATCTATGCGAACCGGTTCGGCCAGATTGTCTGGCAGGAGTTGCGCGGTGTCGATGCGGGCCATGCGGTACCGCAGTTCAGCATCCATCGCGGCAAGCTGTTGAGGCTGATCCATCGGGCTGTCGTCGATCGATTGGGGCCAGGCGTCATCCGCATGGGTTGCCCCGTGACCGGCTTCGAACAGGAGGGGCGCAGGATCACGGTTTACCTCTCGGAAGCCGGGAAGGCCTTGCAGGCAGGCGGCGATCTGCTGGTCGGCGCCGACGGGATTCACTCCACCGTGCGCGCAAAGCTCTATCCCGACGAGGGGCCGCCGATTTGGAACGGTGTCGTGCTCTGGCGCGGCGCCACACGGTGGCCGAAATGGCAGGACGGTCGCACGATGGCGATCGCTGGTGGCAACCACGCCAAGTTCGTCTTTTATCCAATCGAGAGGGATCCCAACGACCCGGGCATGCGCCTGACCAACTGGGCCGTGATGGCCAGAAGCCGCAAAGCGAAGGCCCGAGATCTGCCTCTTGGCGACTGGAGTCGGCCCGGCAGCCTCGACGATGTCTTGCCGTTCGTGCGCGGCCGCTTCCACCTGGATTACGTTGATCCGGCGGAGATCATCCGCGCCACCGGCGCGTTTCATGAATACCCCAACTGCGACCGCGAACCACTGCCGCGATGGTCATTCGGACGCGTCACCCTGTTGGGCGACGCCGCCCATCCCATGTACCCCGTCGGCTCGAACGGGGCGAGCCAGGCCATCCTCGACGCCCGCTCTCTGACGGAACACCTGCGGACTCATGGATCCGTGGAGGCCGCGCTCGCCGCATACGATGGGGAACGCCGTCCCACCACGGCGCAAATCGTCCATTCCAACCGCAAAGGCGGGCCGGAAGGCGTGATCGACTTGGTGGAAACCCGAGCGCCAGACGGCTTCGACGACATAGACGCGGTGGCCTCCTACGAAGAACGCGAGCGGGTCGTGCGCGGTTACGCGAGCCTGGCCGGATTTGCCGCAGACATTCCGACAGGGACGGTCGGCATGATAGTGGCAAAGTTGAAGCAGTGAGCCACCGACACTTGCTTCTTTTCTCGCTGCGGAGACGGCCCTTTTCGGCGGCTGCGCTGGCTCATGCGGGCATTCTTGCTTACGGTTTCGAACATTTTCGCGCGATGATCGCCGAAGGCGTAATCGGAGTGGTGCTCGCCCTCGGCCTGCGCGATACCCGATCATGACCCTCGCCGTTCAGGGATTTGCGCTTCTCGGTACGTTGGTCGGTGCCTGCACGATCGCGGTCGGGGTCGGGCCGCAAACGCGAGGCGACGCCGTATTTCACGTGCTGCTGCTCGTGCTCCGGGCTGGCATGGTCGCCGCCCGGACGTCGTGGCGACGTTGACACCTGGATCGCAGCAATGCGGTCTTTGCTGGAAGGAGAAATTGGCCCCGCAATGTCGGATGGCGCCGACATTATTCGTCTTTTGCCCATCGAAGCACCTTCTGACTGTAGAGGAGAACGAGAGATGAAACGCAATCGGTGAGAAACACCTGGATTTCTGGACGCTTCGGGTGCCGCGATGGTCCTGCCGGACGCGGAGCGGTCTCAGGCCATGGGAAACGAACTGGAAGACCGTCTCGAAGAGGTTTTGCGAGCGGGCATGCGCCCGGTCTGCTCGGTCTTATGGTGCAAGGCAAGGAGCCTCTAACAGGAGAACGAAATGTTCATATCGATTCCGGACATGTCGATGTCATTGGATGGCTACATCGCCGACACCGACGACTATCTTGACGGCGAGGACGGTGAGCGATGCGACAAGTGGGCGGAAGTGGATCAGCAGCCCGATCAATCCGAACCTGTCCGGGAGTTCGAAGCCGAGTGGAAGGCGGCCGGTGCGGTTCTTGCGGGACGTCGGGCCGCCGAACTGATGGATCATTGGGGCGGGAGTCATGGCGGCCTTCCGATCTTCGTGCCCAGCCATCGGGCCCGCCTCCGGCCGCGTTGGGGGTATCCGATGGTGACATATGTGAGGGATGGGATCGAAAGCGCGATGGCGCAGGCGAAAGCTGCGGCTGGCGAACGAAACGTGCAGTTGTGCGGCGCGTACACGGCTCTTCGCGCGGGCGTGCTCGACGAGATTCAGATCCATCTGATCCCAGTACTGCTCGGCGGCGGGTCGCCGGCTCTTCGACCTCTTGCCATCAGAAATCGAATTGGAGCTACTCCGGATCATCAACCCACCGGAAGCAATACACATCCGCTACCGCGTGTGCCGATTACACACATGATGCTCATTCCGCCCATGGGTCAACAAGGTTCGTGACGGTTGTATAACGCCCTTGCAAAGTGGTGGAAGGGACAACGCTCGGCACAGGCAAAGGCCTTATACGGTGGTGAGCGCCGCCATCGTATTGCTCTCAAGCGCCTTAAAGTGACCTATGCTTGGTTGCCGCCGTTCGAAGGCGCGTCTCGGACGACGCCCAACAGGTTGGAAGTGGTTTTTTCTCGTCATTCACAGGCGGTGATCGAGCAGGCCGGAACAACGTTAAATGTCGATGTCGCGGCCGGCGGGTTCTATGTTGTGGGGCCGGAGCCCACGACGCTTTTGAAAGTACCGGAATTCAGCGATACGCTCGAAATGTATCCGGACATGGCCCTGCTGAAAGCGGTTGCGGAAGAAAATGGACAATCTGATTTTGTCCTGCGTTCGACACTCGGCAAAGATTCAAGTCCCAGGCTCGTCCCAGATGGAATGATGCTGGCCTTGGCGCATGTGCTTCGACAAGCCTGCCTTGGGCAGAGAACATTGTCGCCTGTGGAGGCGAGTACCCTGGAACACCTTCTGGCAGCCCATGCGGTTGGCGCTGCAGCCTCTTGGCGCGGTGATGGCAAATTGTCGCCAGCGTCCTTGAAGCGTGTACTGGATCTGATCGAGGATGAAATCGGTCGGCCCCTGACCTTGGATCAACTCGCGAGCGAGGCGTGCCTGAGTGCTTTTCATTTCGCCCGATCCTTCAAGAGATCCACCGGCGTGGCACCTCATCGATACGTTCTCGCCCGGAAGGTCGAGCGGGCCAAACAACAACTGATGACCACCGATCGCACCGTGGGAGAGATTGCTACGTCTCTTGGCTTTGAGAATCTGCATCACTTCCGCCGCCAGTTTCGCGCTCAACTGGGTATATTGCCGGGCGAACTTCGGGAAGTGACAGGGGTGTCCGTCCGCGAAACGTAATTTCGCTTCATAAAAGCAAGAATCGAGCCTGTGCCTTCTTGTTCCTTCTGTCAGTCTTTGGGGAGTGATCGGAAGCGCTTTCTGGCCGCGGCGTTGTCGCGAGTCATGCCGGAGGCCAATGCGGCGTTGACCACATCACGCAGCGCGTGGCGCCTGCCTGTGTGAGATCGATCGAGAACATGTCGCAACGAACCGGATGGGTCCTTGAGAATGGTTCACTTCGTCGATTTAGCCGGCAGCGTAAAATACGGCAATGGCACATATTTCGGTCCGAAAGCCGACGTCGCCAAATTGAAAGCGGCGCAGAAAGCGTGGGATGGCACAGTCAACGCCAACAAGCCCAACACGAACGGGTCGCCCAGTGCGCCGGCGCCCCGAAACAGCTCCTTTGTCGAAGACGTCACCAATGGCGTAGCGGCAGGGAAGAGCCGCGCTGAGATTGCGAAGGAATTGGGTCTCACCCCAGCCGAGCTTGACGCCCGGCTTGCCTCTAGCGGACTTCAATTGACGACCGACGTCAACAAGAACCGGGAGACACAGTCGACGGAAATTATCGACCGGCAAACCGGTGAGGCCGTTTCCGGCTACTACAAGAATTTCGAGGAGGGCACGCAGACATCGCGCACGACTGACGAAACCGGCGCCGAGGTAAACCGGACCAAAGACGCCGAGGGCAAGGTCACCGAGAGCGTTATTGACACCGACGGTGTCGAAACCAAGACGATCACCGAGCCGATCAATGAAGGTGCCCCGATCGACTATGAGGTCCAGCCCGGCGACAATCTGAGCGTAATCGCTGCCGATCACGGCATAGGCCTCGAAGATCTTCAGGAAAGCAATCCGGGGCTGTTTCGGGATCCGCGCGACCCTGATCTGATTTATCCCGGCGAGACGGTTACGATCGAAGATGGCACGCGCACGACTGTCGAGATTACGAAGGACGGCCATACGGTCACGGTCAAATCCGACGGTAGCGATGCGGACGTAGCCAGGAAAGCGATCTTCGAAGATGGCGCCACGGTCGAGCAGGTGGCGAAGGCGCAGGGAATGACCTCTGCCGAAGTGCTCAAGATACTCGAAGCCGCGGGGATATGGATCGACAAGGTGGAGCCCACGCCGGGCAACGGTGATGTTGAGACCACACGCATCGCAGATCCGTCCACCAATGTGATGGTGATCGAATCTTATGATTATCAGCACGATGCGGCGACGCGCACGGTGATTGACGAGCGTTCGACCTTCAATGTGCCGGCCACCGATCCTCAGACCGGAGAGGTCGCGGAGACCGAGGTATCGGGCGCTTTGGGCTACTTTCAAAACGAAGTTGCGAAGTCGGCGGGTCTGGCAAACTCGCAGATCGAATCCTCGCAAGATCTGATCGCCCAGGCACAAAAGCGGGATCCTGACGCCATATCGGGTCTTCGTGCCGAACAGAAGGATGCCGGACTGGATGTGAAGATCGCAGGCGGCAAGGCGGATTCTTTCACGGCGGCAATGCAGGAGGCTGAAGCCGATCGACTTGTCGCTGCTGCCTATGATCTCGTCGAGCGGTCAGCACCTGGAATTGAAGCTCACAACAGCGCTAAGGCCATCCTCGGGCAGGCTCTCGACTATGCCGGACGTGTTGATAGCTATGCGGACGCTGTGGACGCCAACCTGACGCTCCTCGACGCTGAAAAGAACTTGCGAACAAAGGATGCAACCCGTCAGCAGGAAGGAGCGGATCTTCAGAAGGCATTCAACGCATACAAGAAAGAGTTTCTGTGGGGCAACGTTAGCCCGGAGACGAGAGCTCAGTATGAACGAGACGGGATGCTTCCCGGCGGTTATACGAGCGAAGCTGAAGTGGACAAGCTACTCTGGAATGGTTTTGAAGATACGCTGAAGCAGGGAGAGCCGGCAATCTTCCAATCCGAGGGCAAGGCCGCGGATTTATACCGCGCCTGGTACAAAGCCTGGCGTGCATATAACCAGGCAAACGATGGGGCAATGCAGGCGCGTGTCGACTATACCGACGGCGCTATCACCAAGGCAGATGCCGACCTCGAGTTTCTGCGCGGGGAGGCCCAATACCTCAAAGGCCTTCAGGACCAGTGGGCGAACTCAAATCCGGACCTTGAGCCTTCTACGTCTCCCTACCAGCAATCTATCGATGCTACGCAAACCCAGATCGAGGATCTGTCGGGCCAGCGCGGCAAACTTGTCAACGATGAGGGCTATCTTCACGACAAATATATGCTGACTGTGCCGCTGCACAAACGCGACCTGCCGCAAGAGCTAAGCGATGTGCAGTTCGAGTACGCCAAATCCCATGCACAGAACAACAGCGCCGAAATCCAGAACCTTCAGGATCGGCTCGGTAGCCCGATCACAGGACGGGACGATGATCGGGTTCGAGACATGGTCGAGACCATGGTTGCCGCTATGGGCCCGGGCGGTGCGAATGTCGACATCGAGAAGGTTGTGACGCAGATCCTGAGAAGCCCGCAGATCAACGGAGATGACCCAGATCACGCCGGCGATCTGACCATACGCCCGATTGCGATGGGCTATTTCGAAGCCGGGGTCCAGATGCCGACCGGATTGTTCGAAGTAACCAACCGCGACGGGGAAACGCATTATGTCGATCTCACCGGCAAGATTTTCGACAGCAAGGAAGAGTTCCTCGACGATAACGTCCAGTTCAGCGAGAACGGCATTATTGTGATGCCGAAGGGACTGGACACGGGCAAGGGCGCTGACGATTCAATCGAGTACGAGGCGGTGCAGGCACTCCATATTTCGGGGTGGGACAGGGTGGTGGACCCAATCATTGCCGGTGGAACGGCCATCGCGAGCATTGCGTCTTTCATTCCAGTCCTGACGCCGGTAGCGGCGCCGATTGCGGTTGCGGGTGGCGCATATTTTGGGACGAAAGCTGCGATAGCGCAGGTGGACCATCTCGATAATGGCGGGTCTTGGGGCGATCGCGAGTCGATCGTGAATTTGCTCTCGATCGCAACGACAGCATTGCCAATGATGGCCAGCGGCCTGCGTGGCTTTGCCCTCAGCGGAGCCGACGGCATGTCTGGCGTCAAGGCTTTCGCCGGTGGCCTGGGCATCACGCGTGTGTCCGACACGGGGTTGGGAAGCTTCGGACGATACGGCCGCATGCTTCCCATGCAATCGGAATTGTCCAGTGTAATGCAGGGTCTTAATGGCATACCTGTCAAGGCAGCCTGGGGTATGGATGCGGCGGCGGTAGGCGGTGGCGCGGTCCTGATTGGAGATACTGTTGACCAGCTTGCCGCCTATAGCCGTGGCACAGCCGATATGTCGGGGCTCGATCTCGCCAATGCGATTGTCGGATTGGGCACCGGCATCTACGGCACCGCCGCCGGTGCCCGGGGTCTTCGGGCCAGCCAGCCATTTGGTTCTTCCGCCGCGCGCAATGGGTCGGACTTCAGTTCGACCCGATCCACATTGGAAGTCGATGCCGCCGCACCGCAGATGGGCGACCCCACCGAACTTATCGATGCATCGGGAACGAGGGCACGCGGAGAGTTCGATCCTGAGGCGAAGGCATGGCGTTCGGTTGGTGCCAAGCCGGATGCCGAGGTGTCAGACCAGGGCTCGCGCGTTGTCGATCCGATGAAAGTTCATTCGATTGACAATACGGGGGAGACGCCGGCCGTCACCAGCGTCGACGACGCACAACGGGCGTTTGAGACAGCCGAGCAGAATTGGAAAAACGCTGAAAGGGCCGTCATCAGGCTGCAGCGGCAAGTGAACAAGCTTCAAAAGAAAGGTGAGACGGACCCTGAGCTGTCTTTGAAGTTGCGTCAGGCCAAAGAGACGGAGGAAGCTCTAAAGGAGGTATACAAAAAGGCGAAGATCGTTTCGCAACAGGCCGAGGATACAACGTTTGAAAAGCGAGTCGTGGAAGTGTTCGGCTGGGCTATACCCGAAATGCAAGGTGAGGCCCGCTTCCTGAAGGGGAAGCTGATTGACTACGAGCCGATGAAAACCGCGCACGCTCATCCTGATGGGCATTTCAAATTGTTTTTCAATGAACTTTACGCCCTGGAGGTGAAGAACTACGACAGGTACGGCAAGTCCCAAAAGAGTTCTCTGCTGCCGCAGCTCAACAACCGGCATGAACACATGTCGGCAAACGGGCACCGCGTACACCAGATGGTGGTTTTTCCAGCACATGTTGCAGAAAACAATAGCGGTCAGCTCACGATCGCTGCACAGATCGAGGAGAAGACAGCCGGCAAGGTTGGGCTCGAGGAAGTTTTCTTCTTCGAGGACAAGGGCACAAGCGTCGAGTTGCATTGGCATGTGCGTGAAGGGCGCAATGCAGATGGAACGATACGTTATGAGCCTCACACGGAAATTCTGACCCCGCCGCTCGATGCGAGTCCGTCGGCGACTGCGGTTAAAGACAATGGCAGCGATCCCGCAAGCTCGACACAGCGCACACCCCCGTATGGAACGGAGGTCGGTTCACCTGAAGGTAGTCGAAATGCACCGAAAAACCTGAGCGCAGCATTTCATCCCGAAGGGTCTGAGCTGCCGCGCGATCCAAACGCGCCGGCAATACCTGCCGCGCTTCGTTCCAGCGAAGACACATCCGGCGAGAAACCAGGACCGATCGATCCCGCTACCGACAAAGCGTTGCAGGAAAATCTGACCCATGGGCCGGAGCATCTGGCGATGAGGACTGACCCTGCGCCGGACCCCAGTCAAATCCGGTGGTCGAAAGCAGAAAAAATCGAGCCGCGCACCCGCGAGCAGTTGGAAGGCTTGACTCTTTCCGAGGTCGAGTCACTCGCCGAACCGCAGATCAGCGCAGTTCCGGGTGTCGAGATGGGGCTGGTCAGTCCCGGGAAATTCCGCAGGTTCACGCCAGAGCAATTCACCTGGATGTCTGGACAATGGGACTCGCTGACGGTGCAGCAACTGCTGGCGTTCCGCAAAACGCATGGGCACCACATGACGCCCGACCAGAAGGCAACGGTGGATCTGGTGCTGCAATCCGCGCGGGCCAGGGAGTTGCAAAGCGCGGCAGAGATCTTCAATCCGATGGGCGGTTCGTCCTACATGCTATGGAACGCACTGCCGCCCGATTGGCTGGCGGCGGCAGCGGGCGTTGGTTTCGCCTGGCGGGGATCGGCGTTCGTCACGCAGGCGCTTTTTCCTAAGGCAACAGCCCCTCATACCAAGCTGGGTCGGTTCCTGAACGGAGCCAACGGCATCTCGTTCATTGCTACATCTCCCGGTTCGGCTGCGCCTTTTCTGGACAACGGTATCGATCCCGCCGTCAACGGCTCGTTCACGCTCGGCAACTCGATCTTTGGCACCAAGTCCACGTATGACGCCATGGGTGCGAGATCCACCCTCGGTTTTGCAGGCGACTACATTGGAAACGTAGCCTATCTGGGTGGCTCAGCGCTCTACACGATGCAGAACCTTGACTCCCCTTTGGCGACGACCGCGGGAACGATATTCACCGTCGGTAGTGCCGAGTTTCTGGCCTCTGCGATCCGCAAGAACAACGCATATCGCCGTGACGTACCAAGGGTCGACAAAGATGTCGCATCAGCCTCGAAGGCCGATAAAAGGTGGGCTCTCCTGGATAGGATTGCGCTTGGAGCGTTCGGTATTGGCATGGGAGTGTTCGCCTACACCACCTTGAACCTGGACCCCGATGACGAGGCGCCAAAAAATGGAGAACCCTCCGCCCCAGTCGACTTGTCGCCGGAACCCGAAATGGAAGCTGAGCCTGATAGAGAAGAAGATGTTGGCGAATATTCGCAGCTTGTCGTTACTGCGGACGAAGGGCTGAACCTCAGAGCCTTCCCGAAACAGAATGCTGAAATAGTCGCGATCCTGCAACCGGATACATTCGTCCAGCAGACGGGCCAGCCTATAGCCGATGCCGAGGGCTCCTGGGTACCCGTTGAGGGTTATGCAACGGATGGAAGTCGTCACCAGGGTTGGGTTGTGGACGAATACACCCTCCCGCATTTGGAAGGCGCCCGAACATCGCGTGGACGGATCAATCCCGAACTCGAGCTGAATGGATACCAATGGATCGAGGTAGAGTCCGGCCAGACGCTCGGCGGTATCGCGCGGAACTTTGAACGGGACACAGCCGAGACCGTCGTGTTGAACCTCGATCACATCGCTGATCCGATGCTCCTCTTTGAAGGCGATCGAATCTATCTTCCTGTCGCTTGATGATCCGGTATTAGCTTTTCGAGTTCAACTCCTCGGAAGCTATCCATTTTCGAGCGTTCTTGGTTAGGCGGATTTTTGACCGATATGCAGAAACATGGAACATCTGTTCGTCTTGAAAGAGAGAGGTCGCCGAAATAGAGGCAGCCGCTGACCTAAAGAAAGTTGGCAAGATATGACGCTCACACATCCTGAGATCCAACGGAAAGGCTCGGATCTATCAAAAAGGGTGGTTTTCGGTTGGAGTCCGCTGAGGGTATTCTCGCGAACTGTTGCGGCTGTGTTTGCATTGGCCGTCGGCAGTTCTATCGCGACGGCGGAGGCTGATCTCATTCAAGAGAACACTTTGCTTGACGTAGAGATCTATGGAAAGGCAGCAAAGCTGGAAGCCTTCATTGCCAGGGAGGCCGGAACAACGGCACCGCTTCCCATCGCGATCTTTACTCATGGCGAAACTCCCAAGACCGAAGTCCGTGCGCGCATGAAAGCGGTCAATTTCAGGGTGCTCGCTCGCGATTGGGCGCGACGAGGCTGGCTGGCGGTCGTGGTCCTGCGCCGAGGGTATGGCATGTCAAAAGTGGTGGGCGCGCCTTACAAGCGGCCCCAGTGCCGTAATCGGGACTATGGGCCTTCGATAGAGGCGCATACCGACGACCTTGAAGCGGCGTTGAAGGCAATTGCGCGTCGACCCGATGTCGATTCAACGCGAATTCTCGCAATGGGACTATCAGCCGGCGGTATGGCTGCGCTTAATCTTGGAACGCGCAACGTTTCGGGCCTAAAGGCCGTCATCAATTTTTCCGGTGGCATTCTGACGACGGTTCAAGATGGCAAAAAGCCCGGACCGAAAACGTGCCGCAAGGCTGATCTGGTCAAATGGCTTGCACGGTTGGGGAGTAAACAGAAACTCCCCACTCTATGGCTTTACGCCGAAAACGATAAACTGTTCAGCCCAAAGTTCGTGCGAGAAATGCACTCTGCTTATTCGCAAGCAGGCGGCGATGCCGAACTCCAGCAGTTTGGCTCGATCGGCAAGGACGGCCACTACCTTTTGACCCATATTGAGGGCGTGATGAACTGGCTGCCGGCGACAGATCAATTTCTCAGAGAGCACGGACTGAGCACCTTTGACGTGGCGCCAATGGAAGCGGCATTGGCAAAGTTCAAGCTCAAAGAAAGAGAACGCGCGGTTGCAAAGCGCTACTACGGGCGGCACAGCGAGAAGGTGCTGGCCATTTCGCCTTCAGGATCACGAGTTGTCGCGCAGTTCGGAGCAAATAGCATCAAAGGTGCAGAGGCAAAGGCGCTTAATATGTGCGAGGACAAGGCTGGTGAAAAATGCCGGATCCTGTGGCGCAACTTTGAAGTAGTTTCCTCAAGGCAACCGTAAAGGTGTGACGCTCGCGCTTGCTCTGCCCCGACCTATGGCCAAAGTCGCATAAGATACACAGAGGAATGGTTTCATTCCACTTTGACAAGGTTAGCACGACGGTCGTCTTCTACTTTCAGGCCCGGTGCAAACAGGACTGCGCCAGCCACTTTAATGCAGTCACTATTTGATATGTGCTAGGCAGCGTTCCTGCAACGAAAAAGCCCGCTGCCGGGAGGAGGTGGCAGCGGGCTTGATTTCGAAAACGGTGCGGGAGGAGGTGCACCGCATTCAACACCGGCATCGCATCTGGGAGGAGTAGATGGCCGATAAGTTTATGATAGCGATCGCATCGAATATTGCAATGCACAATTGCTATTTTGCACTGCGAAGATAAGCGGTCGACCTGAACCGAAGATGTTTGGAGGCGCTGTCTCCTTGAGAATTCACCTTCTCTGCTCTATATGATGCGTGATGATTGATGCGTGCCAAGAGGCCAATATGCGGACGACACTGGCGATTGACGATGACGTCCTTGTTGCAGCCAAGGCGATGGCCCGACAACAGGACAGAAGCGTTGGCGAGATAATCTCCGATCTCGCCCGACGCTCTTTGCGCCGGCCTCAAAGTGGCGGCGAACGCAATGGCATTCCTCTTTTATCCCCCCGGCCAGATGCACCGCCTGTAACGCTTGAGATTGTCAACGCCTTGCGTGACGATCTGCTGTGACGTTTCTGCTCGACGTCAATGTGCTGATCGCGCTGATTGATCCCGGCCATGTCGCGCATGACGATGCGCATGGCTGGTTCAAAGCCACCGGCAGTGCTGCCTGGGCCACCTGTCCCATTACCGAGAATGGCGTCATTCGCATCGTTGGCAATCCCAAATATCCCAACAGTCCTGGCTCACCGGCACTCGTTGCAGAAATCGTCAGCAAATTGCGTGCGCTTCCCGGCCACAATTTCTGGTTCGATGATGTTAGCTTGGTCGGCTCAGATGACGTAGATGCAGCGAAGATTCTGACGTCAGCACAGGTCACCGATACCTATCTGCTCACGCTTGCCAAGCGGCGTGGGGGCCAACTCGCGACGTTCGACCGCAAGCTATCCGTGATAGCCGTGAGGAGCGGGAAATCTGCCCTGCATCTAATCTCCGCCAAGTAGAAATCGGCGAAAACCGAAAAGCTGGTCCACTGCAAAGTCATTGCAAGGTCACCTAAGCTGACCCATATGCACATTGCGTCGGATGTCTCCTCCCATTCGTCTGACGCGTTCCCCTCTGGAGGTATTAAACCTTCATGCTTGGCGGGACTTACCAGTCCGGCCTTTTTCTTTGAAAATCTCCTTCGACGGCCTGCCAACCCTGGTTAGCTGAGCCGTCTCACCTGAGAAGTCGTTCTGTCAGGAACGCTTCAATCGTCATTCTGGTGGGGCGTCAACGCGCGCATAGCATCACGGCCCACGATAACCGTTGCACATGCCGGACTTGGCTGGCTCGAAGCCGAGGCCGCGACAGGCCTTCATCACAAGATCCTTAGGGGACGATGCAAAACCAGCCGAGCCGCCATCACTCCACGAGGTTTTCGCTGCGCGTCGCGAAACGGACGACCATCTCGACGGAATTGCGGCGCAGCCTCTCAAGCTGGTCTTGCGAGCCGAAGTCGCGGCCGAAAATCTTCGAGAAGGTGGCCCGGTTCGAAACGTTAAAGAAGCAGAGCGCGCTCACTTGCCAATGCAGCTCGACAGGATCGATGCCTTCGCGAAAGACCCCCTCCTTGACGCCCCGCGCATAGATGCGGGCGATGTGATCGATTGCCGTCACGTTCAAATCGCGAATCGCCTCGGAACGATCGAGATACTGCCCGTGATGGATGTTCTCGATCATCACCATGCGAATGAATTCCTCGTGGTGGTGATGGTGGTCGAAGGTGAATTCCACAAGGCGGCTGAGCGCTGCGATCGGCGGCAGCCCTTCTATGTCCAGCTTGGCTTCCCCTTCGCGCACGAGCCGGTAAGCGTTTTCGAGCGCGCTGAGATAGAGGCCGTCCTTGTCGCCGAAATAATAATAGATCATCCGCTTGCTGGAGCGGGTGCGGGCCGCGATCTCATCGACCCGGGCGCCGGAAAGCCCGTTCAGCGCGAACTCCTCCGAGGCGATCTCCAATATGTTGCGTTTCGTGCCCTCCGGGTCCTGCACGCGGGTCGGAGACCCGTCCGCCTTGCGCCGCCTTTTGCCGCTTTCCATGCTCATGTCGTCATCCATCCCGCCGCCTGCCGGATCGGCAATTGACTAAACTAACCAGATCGTACATTGTGCTCAAAATCAAGCGAAGCCATTTACCGGCGGCGCTCGGTCAAACACAAGAGCGGCAGACAGCCGCTTTGGCTGTTTGGCTCTGGGGAGGGATTGAGTGCACGTTTCTGGCGACAGGATCATCGACATGCTGCGCCCATTGACCGCACATCAGGCCGAGCGCCTCGATGCCGGGCAAGCAGCGATCGTGATTGGCCTGATCGGGCGCGGCATCCAGTCTTCCCGCTCGCCGGTCATGCATGAGCGTGAAGGCGCACGGCTCGGCATGCGCTACAGATATGCGCTTGTCGATTTCGACAAGCTCGGCCTGCCGGATTCAGCACTGGGCGATGTTGTCGAGGGATTGGAACGGCTGGGCTTCGCGGGGTTCAATGTCACACATCCCTTCAAGCAGACCATCATCCCCCATCTCACCGGTCTCGCCGACGAAGCCTCGGCGATCGGCGCCGTCAACACCGTCGTGCTGAAGGACGGCGCGCGGACGGGCCACAACACCGACTGCTGGGGTTTTGCCGAAAGCTTTCGCGACACGATGACGGCATGCCCGCTGGACAGCGTCGTCCAGTTCGGAGCGGGTGGCGCAGGGGCTGCGGTTTCATACGCACTGATGGAGCTCGGCGTTGCCGATCTCGCCATCATCGACAGCGACCGCGAACGGGCAGAGCGCCTTTCGGCACGGATGGCGGCGCGGTTCGGCCAGCGCGTTAACGCTTCGGCGGATGTCGAACACAGCCTTTCGCGCGCCTCTGGCATCGTCAACACCACGCCGGTGGGCATGGCGAAATATCCGGGAATGCCTTTTCCCGCGAACCTGCTTTCGGCCCGTCATTGGGTCGCGGAAATCATCTACTTCCCGCAGGAAACCGAATTGCTGCGCCGTGCCCGCGCGCTTGGCTGCCGCACGCTGGCGGGTACCGGCATGGCGGTCTATCAGGCCGTGCGCGCCTTCGAACTGTTCACCGGCGTGGCACCCGACCGCGCCGCGATGGTCGGGCATTTCGAGGCAGCCGCATGAACGCCTCCGCCCATACGAGCCACATCGAATGCGTGGTGCAAAACCACGACCAGCTCGGCGAGACGCCGCTGTGGTGCGAGCGCACGCAGAAGATCTGGTGGGTCGATATCGAGCAGCCCAGGCTGCAGTCCTTCGATCCTGCCACCGGCACGCATCAAGCCGTCGAGATGCCCGGAACCTATCTCGGGTCGCAGGCGCTGACCGTGTCCGGTTCGCGGATGGTCGCCATCGATCTCGAGCTACAGCTGTTCGATACCGAGACTGCAACGGCGACATCCTTTGCCATTGTGGAACAGGGCGTCGACAATCGCCTCAATGACGGTCGCGTAGATCCGCGCGGGCGGCTCTGGATCGGCACGATGGACAATCAGCTTCATCGACCGAATGGCGGCCTCTACCGGGTCGATCCCGACGGCACTGCGACGAGAATGGCCGGCGATATTATCGTCAGCAACGGCATCGCCTTTTCACCGGATGGCACGACGCTCTATTTCACCGACACGCGCCGTCATGTGAGCTGGGCCTTCGACCTCGATCTGGATGATGGCGCGATTACCAACCGTCGCGTCTTTGCCGACTACTCTGCAACAGGCGACCGGCCCGATGGCGCCTGCATCGACGTCGACGGCTGCCTCTGGACCGCATTCTTCGCCGGCGGCCGCATCGTTCGCTACCGGCCGGACGGCGCGATCGATCGCCAGATCGCGCTTCCGGTCACCAATCCGACCTGCCTCTGCTTCGGCGGCAAGGACCTGAAAACACTTTACGTCACCAGCGCCACGAAATTCCTGTCGTCCGAGCAGCGGGCGGCGGAACCGTTGGCGGGATCATTGTTCGCGATCGAAGGCGTCGGCCAGGGACTGCCGGAGAATCGCTTCGGATAATTCGACTGTTTGGGAGGGGAATACGAATGCCTGCAACTATCACCAGAAGAGCGCTGATCGCCGGCGCGGCCTGTCTCGGTCTTTTGACCGCGTCGGCTGCCGCCGAGCCGATGAAACTGCGCTTTGCCGATTCCACCACCGCCGATGCGCCGCGCTCGGTCGCATTGGTTGACATCTTCGCCAAGCAGCTTGGCGACGGGTTCAAGTTCGAGCCCTATTTCGGCAGCACGCTCTACAAGCAGGGCACGGAAATCGTGGCCGTGCAGCGCGGCAATCTCGAAATGGCACTGATGCCGCCTTCGGACTTTGCCAAGCAGGTTCCAGCCTTCAGCATCCTGTCCGCCGCCTATCTCGTGCGCGATGCACAGCACATGAAGGCGATCTTCGACAGCGATGTCGGTGAGGAACTCAAGAAGATGGCGCGCGAAGAGATGGGCGTGGTGGTGCTGGCGCCAGCCTATTACGGCACGCGGCACGTTAATCTGCGCGGCGACAAGAAAATCAACGTCCCGGCAGATCTCGCCGGTGTGAAGCTGCGCATGCCGGGTGGCGAGTCCTGGCAGTTCCTCGGCGAATCCATCGGCGCCAACCCGACTGCGATGGACTATGCCGAGGTCTATACCGGCCTTCAGACGGGAGCCATCGACGCGCAGGACAATCCGCTTCCCAACGACAAGCTGATGAAGTTCTACGAGGTGACGAACCAGATCGTGCTGACCGGGCACAATGTCGGCTTCGGCTTGCTTCTCATCAACGCCAAGCTGTTCGATTCGCTGACGCGGGAACAGCAGAAGACGATGCAGGAGGCCGCTAACGCCGCCTTCGCATCCAGCGACGCCGAATATGTCAAGCAGGAGAGCGAACTCATCGAGTTCTTCAAAACTGCGGGCCTCGATGTCTACACGCCTGATGTTGAGGCGTTCCGCGCTTACTCGAACAAGAAATATCTGGAATCGCCGCTCTCCAAAGACTGGCCGGAAGGCATGCTGGAGCGGATCAACAAACTGTAGTGCCTGCAAAAATCAACGTGATTGCAACTGGGAGGAAAGCATGAACATGAAAGCTACACGCCGCCAATTCCTGATTGGAACCGGCCTTCTCACCACTGCGGCCGCCTTCCCGGCGTCCGCCCAGGACAAGCCGAAACTGCGCTTTTCGGCGGTGTTTTCCGAGCAGGACATCCGCGCCAACATGATGAAGACATTCGCCGACGAGATCGGCGGCGACTTTACCTTTGAGGGCTACTACGGCGGCACGCTGTTCAAGCAAGGCACCGAACTCGTAGCACTCCAGCGCGGCAACCTTGAAATGGGCAACATCGCGCCGCAGGATGTCGCGAACCAGGTTCCGGCATGGTCCATCCTGACTTCGGCCTATCTGTTCCGCGATGCGGCTCATCTGAAGACCTTCTTTGCCAGCGAGCTCGGCACCGAGATGAAGAAGATGGTGCTGGACCAGCTTGGGCTGCATGTTTTGGGGCCTACCTATTTCGGCGCGCGTCAGGTCGGCCTCGTCCCGAAGAAGAAGATCAACACGCCGGCTGACATGGCCGGCATCAAGCTGCGCATGCCGGGGGGCGATGCCTGGCAGTTTCTGGGACGGTCACTCGGCGCAAATCCGACGCCGATGGCCTATGCGGAAGTCTATACGGGCCTGCAGACGGGCGCGATCGACGGCCAGGACAATCCGCTTCCCAACGTTCAGAACATGAAGTTCTACGAAGTGATGTCGCAGATCGTGCTGACCTCGCATCTCGTTGGCTTCGACCTGCTCGTAGTCTCGGACAAGGTCTGGAAAGAAATGTCGCCCGAACAGCAGGCCAAATTCCAGGCCGCGGCCGACAAGGCCATCGACTGGAGCGCTGCCGAGCATATCAAGCAGGAAGAGACGCTGCTTGCGTCATTCAAGGAAAAAGGCCTCGACATCTACACGCCGGATATCGATGCCTTCCGCAGCAATGCGCAGAAAATGTATCTCGAGTCCGATCTGGCCAAGAGCTGGCCGGAAGGCATGGTCGAGAAGATCAACGCGCTTTAGAGACTGCTCGCTGCCCGCCCCGTAGCGTGCGGGGCGGGCAGTGCTTCGGCACGACGACGGCTGCAGGCGTGGGACGCAGAATTCTGGAAAGGGGGGCCTCGTGGCCAGATTGTTTTCTACCGGCACTTTCGAATGGCTGCGGGCGCGCGCTGAAAATATCGCATCGGCGATGCTCGCCGTCATGTTCGCGGCCTTCATGCTGCAGATCGTATTCCGCTATGTGCTCAACCTCTCTATCGGCTGGACGCATGAGATCAGCGTCGTCTTGTGGATATGGCTGGTACTGTTCGGCAGCGCCTTCGTCGTGCGCGAACGCGAGGAAATCCGCTTCGATCTCATCTACGGTGCGGTCGGCGACAACACGCGCCGGATCATGGCGATCATCACGGCCGCAGCGCTCATCGTGCTCTTCGGCGTCTCGCTTCCCGCCGTCATCGACTATGTCGGCTTCATGAAGGTGGAGCACACGGCCTATCTGAAAATCCGCTTCGACTATCTCTATTCGATCTACGTCGTTTTCGCTGTTGCGATGATCATCCGCTATCTCTGGATCGGCTGGCAGGCCATTCGCGGACACGCTCCTGAAGCGTTCGACCCAACCAAGGCGAGTTCAGGCGTATGAACCTTACCAGTCCTTTTTCCATATCCATCGTCGTCATCACCATTCTCGCCTTCCTCGGCCTGCCGATCGGGCTGGCGATGATTTCCGGCTCGATCCTCTACCTCTACATGGCCGGTCTCGACATGGGCACCGCTGCCGAGCAGTTCCTGAACGGTATGTATTCGAATTACGTCATCCTCGCAGTGCCGCTGTTCATTCTGGCGGCTGAAATCATGAACAGCGGCTCGATGACCGAGCGGCTTCTGCGCTTCTGCAACGTGCTTGTCGGCCGCTTTCGCGGCGGCCTTGCCCAGGTCAATATCGTGCAGAGCATCATCTTTGCCGGCATGTCGGGCTCGGCCATTGCCGACGCCGCCGGCAGCGGGCGCATGATGCAGAACATGATGACGCGCGAAGGCCGCTATACGCCCAGCTATGCGGCAGCACTTACGGCGGTAACGGCGGTGGTCGGCCCGATCATTCCGCCATCCATCCCGCTGGTGATCTATGCGCTCGTGTCGGACGCATCCATCGGATACCTGTTCCTCGCCGGCGTCGTGCCGGGTCTTCTGATGTCGTTCATGCAAATGGGACAGGTTGCCTGGACCGCGCGGCGCAACAATTTCCCGGTCGAGGAAGCGGTACCGATGCGCGACATCCCGCTCATCACATGGCGCGCACTGCCGGCTCTGTTCATGCCGATCCTGTTGCTTGGCTGCATCTACACAGGCATCACCACGCCTACCGAAGCCGCCGCCCTCGCAGCCTTCTACGCGCTTGTCATCTCGGTCGTTTTCTATCGAAGCCTGACGTTTCGCGAAGGCTACAACGCGCTGCTGGTCAGCACCAAGACCAGCGCTTCCATCGGCATGCTGATTGCCGGTTCGCTCGTCTTCAACTATGTCGTGACGGTCGAGAACATTCCCGACAGCCTGCGCGTCATCCTGACAGCCTGGGATCTGTCGCCAATCCAGTTCCTGCTTCTGGTCAACGTCATCCTGCTGTTGCTGGGCTGCGTGCTTGAGGGCACGGCGATCCTGCTCATCATTGTACCGGTTTTCATTCCGACCGCCCAGGCACTCGGCATCGACATGGTGCATTTCGGGGTGATGGTGGTGGTCAACATCATGCTCGGGCTGGTGACGCCGCCTTATGGCCTGCTGCTCTTCATCATGACCAATATTTCGGGCGCACCGATCAAGGATATTATCCGCGACTGCCTGCCATTCCTGTTCTGGATGGTGGTGTGCCTCGGGCTGATCACCTTCATTCCGGACCTCGTGCTGTGGCTGCCGCGCATGGCCGGTTACGCCGGCTGAGGTCCCGAGGGAGGCCGGCAACGGCCTCCCTCGCCAAACCCATCGATACAACCGGAGCAACTCATGACCAAGCCGATCTTCGTGATCAACGGGCCGAACCTCAATCGCCTCGGCAAGCGCGAGCCGGAAATCTACGGCACGACGACGCTGGCCGAGGTCGAGGCAATGTGCCGTCAGGCAGCCGGCGAAAGGCCGCTGCGCTTCCACCAGTCGAACATCGAAGGCGAGATCATCAACTGGATCCACGAGGCGATCGACGAGGGTGCGGGCATCATCATCAACCCGGCCGCCTTCACCTTCACCTCCATTGCGATCCTCGACGCGCTGAAGATGTTTCCCGGCCCGATCATCGAGCTTCATATCTCCAACATCCACAAACGCGAGGCTTATTATCACAACTCCTTCGTGTCGAAAGTCGCGACCGCAGTCATCGCCGGGTTGGGTCCGAAAGGGTATCCAACAGCAGTTCAGGCCATGGAGAATCTGCAGGACTCGTGAAAGTACTCATTAAAACCGCATCGCGCGCGGTTCCACGCCCGTGTGTAAACGAGGACAAGAGCGGGTCGCAGGCCGAGGCGCCAAATGTTCCCTTGCCTGCCGGCACATAATCCGGCTGCCCGGTCAGTCTGATCCCGGGCAACTGACCGTTCGCTGAATCATACCGCCAGAGGGACGAGACGCTGGTGATCCAAGCGCCGCCGATCCGGACGTTTTCTCGTGGGCAGTCATCCATCTTCGCCGCCAAGCATAAGGAAACGCACGAAGCTGCCCAGGTCGTGTTGCTCGGATGTGGGTGGTGGGACGTGAGCCATCGCCCAGTCTGTCGACTGGGCCGTTGAGAAGGCGGGCGATAGCATCCTCCGCCGCCAACGGGGCGGAAGTCAGGGCATTGTGCCGCCGAACGCCCAAAAGTCCGTTCGAAATCTACTGTCTTGCTACATTCCTTTATCAGCCAATCCGCCTCTGAGCCCGACGCGATAAACGCTTTGTCAGACGATGCCGGAACAGAGTCTCGATCATCTCCCAGCATTCCGGCCGCTCAAGGCTATACCGGCGAGAGCAAAAGGACAGGTCCAGGACTATGAAGGGCGCACGGGAGAAGTGGCATTCAATCACCAGACAGCCTATCCGCCGTTCAAACTAGCAGAGACCAGCCCGGTCGTGAAGCGCGCCATCAAGGCTTTGGAGATGATGGGCATCGAGGCCAATTGCCTCTTCTCCAATGGCGGGCTCGATGCAAATTGGCTCGACAAACATGGCATTCCCACCGTCACCATCGGTGCGGGCCAAGCCGAGATCCATACAATCAAGGAATATGTGAACCTTGCCGAATACGAGAAGGGCTGCCGCCTCGGCTTGCTTATGGCGACACTGGAGGAATAGCAGTCATGTCGCGGCTCGGCGGCAGTTGGGTCGGACGACGGTGATGATTTTTGGTGGATCGAGAAGAGCCAGGGAGGAACCAAGCGATTGAGCCCCATTGCCTACACTGCCACAATCATCGCGGCCATCGTCGTCCTGTTTGTCTGGAACAAGCTGCCCGTCGTCGTTGTTGCGATGGCAACTGCTGTGGCGCTGTGGGGAACCGGCGTCTTGACGATTGACCAGGCGCTCGGGGGCTTCGGTGACCCCGCTTCATAGCCTCTCTTTTCATTGTCAGCGCGGGACGCGACCTGACCGGCGTCACCGCTTGGGCTGGTCAGCTTCTGATCCGTGGCGCGGGCGAAGAGAGCCGCACTCGCCTGCTGATGCTGACGATGAGCATGGTCGCGCTCCTTACAGCGTTGATCAGCGTCAATGGTGCCGTCGCCGCGCTCCTGCCAGTTGTGGTCGTCATCGCTGTCCGCTTGAAGCGAAACTCAGCACAGTTGCTCCTCTCGCTCGTTTTTTCCGCGCATGCCGGTTCGAAGCTCGCTCTGACGGGTTCGCCAGTGAACGTCTTGGTCTCGAATGCAAGCAGCGACGCTGGCGTGGGCGGCTTCGGCTTCTTCGAATTCGCGCTTGTTGGCTTACCGCTGCTGGCGGGAACGATGGCGATCATTATATTGTTTGGAAAGCGGCTCTTGCCTGAACGCAATGGCGCGACCATGCCTGCGGATTTCAGCCGCCATGCGAAGACGCTCGTCGAGCAGTATGGCCTTGCCAGCGGCGTCTACCAGATGCGCGTGCGCGCAAGTTCGCCCTTCATCGGCATGCCCGCATCTGCGATCGAGTTGGCAACCTATCCCGAACTGCGCCTCGTCGCTGTTCAGGAGGGTGAAACGGCCAGCCCAATGCGCAGGCCTATCATCGCCGAGGGGGATCATCTGCTGCTGCGGGGCGACGCCGAGTCGGCCGCCGCTTTCGCGTCGAATAAACACCTCGCATTCAGCGAGGCGGCGGCGCCCGGTCACGGAGAAGGCACCCTGTTCAATCGCAGTTCAGGCCTCGCAGAGGTGGTGATCCCGCCGCGCTCCGGCCTTATCAGTCAGAACGTTTTCCCTGGGATGGTCACTGAGAACGGCGACCTGATCGTCCTTGCGGTGCAGCGCGCCGGCGCGGAGGTTGCCGCCACCAACGCGACACGAGATGCTGGAGGCATCGTGTTGCAGGCCGGTGACACGATGCTCTTGCAGGGAACATGGAAAGCTCTCGACCACCGCCTCCAGGATCCGGATGTCCTGGTCGTCAATTCGCCTGAACTTGTGCGGCGTCAGGCAGTGCCGATGGGGCCAGGTGCCGACCAGGCGGTTGTCATTCTAGCCGCGATGGTTGTGCTCCTGGCCACCGGCATCACCCCGCCAGCGATCGCGGGCCTACTCGCTGCCGGAGCGATCGTCTTGTCGGGGATCATGAGCGTCGAACAATCCTATCGAGCCATTGACTGGACGACGGTGATCCTTGTGGGTGCAATGATGCCACTCTCTACCGCCATGATCGAGACGGGCGCCGCGAAACTAATGGCCGAGCATCTTGTCTCGCTCATCGGCGACGCCGGTCCCGTAGCTCTACTCGCGGGCCTGTTTGTACTGACTGCCATAATGGGGCAGCTCATCAGCAATACCGCGACCGCTCTCATCGTCATCCCGATCGGGGTGGCAGCTGCGACAACCATGGGAATCTCTCCCCGCCCAGTGCTCATGAGCACGGCGGTCGCGGCGGCTACGCTTTCGGTGACTACTGGAAGCTCGGTCTGCCGCTACTGCTCTGGTTCTTTGTCGTAGCGGTGTTCATAGTGCCGATGATTTGGAGATTCTGAATTGCCATGAAGGCCAGCTGGGTTCCGGTACTGTTGGGCATCATCTGCGCAATTCTCGTGCTGGCTGTGCTCTATTTCGCAGACGCAGTCGTTGCGCCCGTTGCAGCCGCCTTATTCATCATCGCGATAGTCTGGCCGCTTCAAAAGCGGCTTCAGACGCGCCTGCCGCAACTTCTGGCGCTCGCCATTGTCGTGATGGTGGTGCTGCTGGTCTTCATTGTGTTCGCGTCTGTCGTGGCCTGGGGGTTCGGTCGGATCGGCCGATCACTCATCGCGGAGACGCCGCGTCTCCAGCCAGGCTGTCGCCAGTTCGTAGAGTCCCTGAAGCCGATCGTATTCAGCCGGGCCGACAGACCCTGAATTGCCGCCACGATCCAGCGCATGTTGAAGTGTTCGGCCCACAGGCCAGCAACGGCAATCCCATGTCGTCCTGATCGTGGGGGGCGGACGCACCTCGATTAAGCTGCGCCGGCATGTGATGATCAGAGCGATCATGAGCGTTGCAACCGGCAGTTTGGTCTACGTGTTTGCTCTAGCGCTCGGCCTGCAGATCAGTTCGGTGATCGACATCGGCGGGGGTCCCGGGACCATTCTCGTCGGACTTCGCGAGCGGCGGCCGCAGATTGCGGCGACCCTGATGGAACTCCCGACGGTCGCAGCGGTCGCGCAAGTAATCCTGTCAGAATACGGTGCCAATGACGTAGTTGTCGAAGCGGGTGACATAACTGTTGCGCCATCAATCGGTCGGCACGATCTAGCAATCCTGAAGGCCGTCGTCCAAGTCCTTCCGCCGGACCAGGCACGCAGTTCGATCCTCAACGCGGGGCGTTGCCTGACACCAGGAGGCGAGATAGCAATTGCGGGATGGGATGTCGTTGATGACGATCGCCTCGGCCCGCCTGAGGGTGTCTTTCTGAATCTCACCTTCTTGAACCTCTATCGCCACGGTGAATCGTACACTGAAGGTCAGTATCAAGCCTGGATGACCGAGGCTGGATTCCGGGATATCTCCAGGTCGCGCCTGACGGACGGCTGCACGTTGTTTCGCGCGCGCCTCATGAGCTGATCGTGGCCGAGTGGTTGGTTTCGGACGTAAAGCTCTCTGAGGCGCGCCGACCCAGTCGATCCCAAGGCGGCCGGCTGCAACTGTCAAGCGAATCGAAGAATTGACCCCGCATTGCCTCAAGCAAAATGTTACCGCTAGTGTGGATGCTCCAAACTGGGATGGCCATGGGTCGCTGTCCCGGCGGTCAATTTCTCACTTCGCCCGACAGCAACGCGCTGCTTATCGTTCGTTCACGTCTGCTCTGTCGCTTGTGAGAGCCAAAAATCGTCGGCGACCACGCTGGAGCTGTGGGTTGCGCAGGAATCATCCGAGAAGGCCAATGCTAGGGTTCAGACTCAATCATAGCCAGAACGCGACGAGGGTAGCCAAGGCGACCGCAGATAAGAAGTTTCTGGCAAGCTTGTCGTAACGCGTTGC
>NZ_FPBI01000066.1:0-1844 GCF_900116595.1 Mesorhizobium sp. YR577
CGAAGGCGAAACCTTTTGTCTGGACCGCCACAAGCCAAGAAATCCTCGAAAAGATCGAACGCTTATGTAAAGCTATTTGCGGGACAGAACACTAGGTTGGCTTAACGGGAACTGGGCACTGAGCCGAATTCCAAAGGCTCGTTTCCATCCGCCTACGATAGCGAAGGCCGCTTCCCATAAAAATGGTGGTGGGGCAGGGATGCGGCTTGCTCGCCGTTCCGATTGATCCGGGCGTGCTCTAGGCAGGGCTGTGAAGCGTGGCTTTGAGGCTTTGCCCCTTGTCTTGGTGCGACGCCGTTGTTCAGGATAGTAATTTGTAGACCAGCATCGCACCGACTGCACAAGCCGCCCCAGCCAAGAAGGCACGCGACCGAAACCATCGCCATCGCAGATATTCCAGCCAGCCGATAGAAGCCTTCCATCGAGCGAATTCCCGACGCTGTTCCTCTTCATAGGCTTGATCGGAACGCCATCCCATTACATCCTCCCTGTCGGGTGTAAACTATTCCGCAGATCCGCCAGTGGGCCAAAACAATATGGCTGCGGCTGGGATCGGAAAGTACGGAATCCATTTGATGACGACGAAACCGTTCACGACACGTCTCGATCCAGTCATTCTGTTGCTGGCTCAGAAATTTACGGAAAAGGATCGACGCCCAGTCACGGCCGTTATCGAAATCGCGCTTATCGAGTATGCGGGTCGGCGCGGAATCAAGCGACCAATATCAAAGATTGAGTCGCTGCCAATGAGTACGATTTCAGTCGAGCAGTGTCGAGGCGCCAGAGCGATGCTTGGTTGGAGTCAGCACGAGTTGGCGGAAAAGGCAAACGTGTCCAGAACGACAATTGCTGATTTTGAGCGCGGCGCGCGCATTCCCCATCGGAACAAAATGACTGCCATTCGTCGTACACTTGAGACGGGCGGCATCGAATTCATTCCTGAAAACGGTGGCGAGGCAGGTGTGCGGCCTGCTCGCCGTCCCAGCCGCACCTGACGACGTATCAAAAATGACGAAGAAACAACCCACCTTGATCCAGCTTGCTGAATTGACGGAACTCGCGACGCCCCATCCCGATTGTCCCATCATTGACGGCCTAGCCGGAAAAACTGCCTTGCAATGAAGCAGGCAGCCAAACTTGCTTTGGTCTTGCTGCTCGGGCATGGCAGTGGCTGGAGCGGCCTCGGGCATGGCGCCCGATCGGATCGTAGAAGGTAGGCAGGTGTCCATGAAGGCAATGGCGGCATCCGCCAAGACCATTGCCGGAATGTTCGATGGCAAGGTGCCCTATGATGCCGTCGCCTTCAAACGCGCTGCCGATACCTCCAATCAAAATCCGCGGACGTTCTGATAGCCGAGTTTCCCCAAGGCTCCTATGGCGGGACTTTGGCTGCGAAGGCCGAGATCGGTGAGTTTGCCGCGGAAGCCATGGGAAGCAGCCTGCTGGGCAAACGGACTGGCGTCGGACATGAGCCGGACCCCTCGAAAATGCCTGCCGAACACGTGTTCCATCTAATTCTGCAGGATTGCACCAGCTGTCATGCAAAATTCCGGAACAAATCGCCCTTGAAACGCGTCACCTGACGTTCTGGGTGACGTCCCGGGACGTGGTGTAGCTGGTAGCGCGGTGGTCATCGGCGCTTTCCGGTAGGGTCTGGTTGTCGACGCCACCTACCTGAAGGTCCGCCGGGGCGGACGCATCGTCTCCGTTGCCGTCATCATCGCGGTCGGCGTCAACACCGACGGCCGGCGCGAGGTGCTGGGCATGGAGATCGGCACCTCCGAGGCAGAGCCGATCTGGACGGAGTTCCTGCGCAAGCTCACCAGACGCGGCCTGCGCGGCGT
>NZ_FPBI01000017.1:0-124013 GCF_900116595.1 Mesorhizobium sp. YR577
CGCTTTCAACCGGTGCGCCGCGCTTCGCCACGAGGTCGCCCACGCTAGGAAATGATATCACAACCGGAAAGAAAGCGCTTGTCGATCTCATCCGTATGTGAGGTCAATCGCCTTTGTGCATCCGGCCATGAGCCGAGTTGGCGCAGGCTATCCGGATTGGCTGAGCTCTCGATGCAATTCGTTGTGCGAGAAAGGAGCTACTCCATGGCGTCGATTCCAAGCCTGGTATCTCGGAAAATTTGGAATTGCCGCTAGGGCTATGGATCGCCGGCGGTGATCCATGCGCAATCCCAAAACCATTGCGTTTGGGCAACCATTGGGCGTGTCCGGCGTACTGCGGTTTGTAGGCGTGGGCTTCGGCCAGAGTTTGCAGCCATGGAATGTCCCAGCACTTCTCCACGCTGCAAGAAGTCCTTGATCAAACGCGGCATCCTCGGATGGGCTGATCGGAGGCAAAGAGCACGGGACTTTTTTGTATATCGAAAAGCAAGCCATGGGTGCGAGGAGCACCCATGGCCCAATTGGCCCGCTTGGGAGGTCGACGCGGCGATCTCAGCGATTGAGGTCGATCAGAATCTTCAGATGCTTGCCTGCTGGGTCGAGGAGGGCATCAAAGCCCTCCGTAATAACCTCGTCGAGAGAGACGATTTTCGTCACGACCTTGCGGGCCGGAATTTGGCCAGAGGCGATGAGTCGCATAACGCGGGGCCATATCTGACCCGGATAAGCCCAGGAACCCCTCAGGTCGATGTCCTTGTAGACGACATTGAACCAGTTGATTGGCGCCTCACCAGGATGCAGGCCGACCTGCACAACGATGCCGCGCTTGCGCACCGCATCGACACATGCCTGCAAGGCTTGCGTATTTCCCACACACTCAAGCGCGACGTCACAGCCCACCCCTCCTTCGGTCGCGGCGCGCACTACGTCACCGACCGACTCTTCCTTCGGGTTGATAGTCACGAGATCGGCAATGATGCTCTTCGCGATCTTGAGGCGGGTCGAGTTCGGGTCGGAGACGAAGAGTTGGACTGCACCGGCGGCACGGGCGGCAAGTAGCGTCAGGAGACCGATCGGGCCGGCGCCGGTCACCAGAACAGAATCGCCCTGCTTCACTCCTCCGCGGTCACATGCGTAAACCGCGACAGCTGTCGGTTCCACGAGGGCTGCATCCTCATCTGCCAGCTCCTCCGGAACTGCGTAAACGTTGTACCCTTTCAGAAGGGCCTTCTCCGCCATCCCGCCACTGATCCAGCTCAAACCGGCAAGGGCCATCATGTCCGACAGCTGGAAATTGCCGCGGTCCGTATAGTAGTCACCGCCTCGCGGCGTGATGAACGGCTGAACGGAAACACGGTCGCCTTCGCGCACATGCTTCACCTCCCGGCCAACTTTTCTGACGACGCCGCCGAACTCATGCCCGAGTACCTGCGGGCCATGCGCGCCCGTGAACGGATGCGGTTCCTTTGGCACGAAGATCGGCCCATAGGCGTATTCGTGGAGGTCAGTACCGCAAATCCCTGTAAAGCGGTTCTCGATCACTACTTCGTCCGCAGCCGGCTCTGTGGGGTTGTCGATGTCCTCTACCAGCAGCTTCTTCGCCGCATGGAATCGCAAAGCCTTCATTTGAGTTCCTCCCGTTAAGCTTATGTTGTTCTGCGTACCTGATCAGCAATTTTTCCACTCGGGTAGGCGCGTTGCACACCGGTGCGGGCATATGCTGCCGAAGGTCCTCGCTTCATAGGGCTCGGCTTGCCGAGGCAACAACTGTCTCTTGTGAGACAGTTTCGCACCCATCCCATGACGCGCTTGATCCAGTGGCATGACTCGGTCTGACGGGGAATCTTGTAGATCTAAAGTCGGCGACGAATTTCGTTCGCACGATAACGGGAGTAAATCGGAGGACATTTCGTATGATTGTGGAGGACTTCAATTCGCAGTCGCTTCTCGACCGCTTCCGGATGAGCATGCGTGCGACAGCGGCAAGCGTTTCCCTGGTCACTTCACGTGATGCGGACGGACATTACCACGGAATGGCGGTTACTAGCTGGGCGTCGATTTCCATGGATCCACCATCAATGCTGGTGGCTATAAATCGGTCAGCTTCCGTCCACGCCGTCGTATCGATGAGTCGACGCTTCAGCCTTAATCTGATGGGTGAGGTGCATGGCGACATCCTGGAGCGGTTTTCCCGCAGTGATATGCGCGAGGACCGTTTTACCGCCGAACACTGGCGCGAGGCCAGAGGCGGTCTACCAGTACTGCGTAATGCGCTCGCCTCCCAGTTGTGTACGGTCGAAGCCACGCACGATTATGGGACCCATACAATCTTCATTGGGCGCGTGGTCGACGTGATCCTGACCGACATTGCCGGCATGGCTGCGCCTCTTATCTGGATGAACGGTTCGCGCGCCACTCTCTCTAGACGCTGCGAAGCGTGACCAGCCTTGACCTACAACTCCAACCTTAAACCGCCCGCCCGGCGCAGAACAACACAGGGAGAACCATCTTGAAACTCGGTACATTTGCGATGCCTCTTCATCCGGCCAGCAGACCGCTGGTCGACATCATCAAGGAAAACACGGAAAAGATCATCCTTGCCGACCAACTCGGCTTCGAGGAAGCGTGGATCGGCGAGCATTTCTCTTGCGTCACCGAGCCGGTCACGTCGCCGATGATGTTTCTTGCCTCGCTCATCCCGCAGACGAAGAACATTAAGTTCGGTACCGGAGTGATTGCTCTTCCGAACCATCATCCTGCTATAGTGGCTGGCGAAGCAGCCCTGTTCGATCACATGTCGCAGGGACGTTTCATCTTTGGCGTCGGGCCCGGCGGACTCGCGTCGGACATGGAGCTTTTCGATAATCTTGATGCCGATGTTCGCAACGAACGCATGGCCGAATCCATCTCGACCATCCTCAAGATCTGGTCGCAGGATCCGCCCTACGACATCCCGGGAAAGCACTGGCCGATCAAGATTACGGACATGATCATTCCAGAGCTCGGTGTCGGCTATATGGGCAAGCCGTTCCAGAAGCCGCATCCACCAATAGCCCTTTCGTCGATGTCACCAGACAGTGGCAGCGTTGCATACGCCGCCAAGCGTGGCTGGATTCCGGTCACGGCGAACTTCACACCCGAGAGCACCGTAATCGGACACTGGAAGAAATACGTGGAAGGTTGTGAGGCCGCAGGACGCGAGCCCACCGGCAAAGACTGGACCGTTGCTCGTAACATTCTCATCGGCGAGAGCGATGCACAGGCGGAGGACTGGCTGCTCGATCCGAAGGGATCGAACTACTTTTACTTCGACTATCTGTGGGAGGTGTTGAAGCGCGCCGACTACACGATCGTCGCAAAGCCAGACATCAACATGAAGGACGAGGACGTCACGGTCGAGGACATCATCAAGGCGTCCGTGATCTACGGTTCGTCCAAGACGGTGGCGGAGAAGATCAACAGTCTGCGCGAACGATCCGGACAGTTCGGCACGTTGCTCATGGCCGCGCTCGACGGCAGTGGCGACAATCTTGAGCGTGAGCGTCAATCAATGCGTCGCCTCGCTCAGGAGGTTAGGCCGCTCTTGGCTGCCTAAGATCCACCATCGGCTGGGAGGTTCTAAAACTATGATCGGTGACTTCACTCCGGTAGTCGAACTGCCCTCCCTTCTCTCGACGCCGGGGGAAGGGAGAGTTCGACGGGCCATTTCTATTATCGCCGATGGTGGCATGGTTGTCGTCGTGGATGATGATACACGCGAAAACGAAGGTGATCTGATAGCCGCGGCGGGATGCATAAGCCCGGAGATGATAGCTTTCATGGTGAACCATTCAACCGGGATTGTGTGCGCAGCGATGGGAAACGATCGCGCTGATGCCTTGCTTTTGCCCCCGATGACGGCCAATAATGATGATCCACAGGGCACAGCATTCACTGTGTCCTGTGACGCAAAGAGTTGCGGTACCGGCGTGTCGGCAAGCGATCGCACCTTGACGCTTCGCGTCTTGGCTTCGGAACAGCCGGACCCTGCGGCTTTGCGCCGGCCGGGTCACATCTTTCCGCTAAGGGCTCGCAACGGTGGTGTGATGACCCGAGATGGGCACACAGAGGCAGCATTCGACTTGGCTCGCCTTGCAGGACAGGTTCCCATTGGCGTCCTTTGCGAACTGGTCAATTCCGATGGATCGATGATGCGTGGACTGCAAATCGATCGCTTTGCTCATCGTTTTAGGTTGCTCAAGATATCGGTAGCCGAGTTGATTGCATGGCGCCGGGAACATGACAGTTCAGCCGAGACGAACGTCATTTCCAGGACTGCGGTCGAGGAACTACAGACTTAGGCGTGGGCCCAGGAAAGCATTTCTGACCGATGGCTGTGGTGAATGCATACGATGCGCGGGATGAATCTCATTTGAGACAGCGAATTGGATCGTCTTGTCTCAACTGAGCCATAGGTCCCGCAGTCGGCACGTGACTATTGTAGTTCACTCGAACCTTTAAGCGGGTTCATTCAGGCAGATGCACAGCAGTCATGCAAACCAACGCCTCCTGCATACCTCACTTCCAACGGAATGAGTCCGAATTCGGCGAGAAGCTGCGAAAGGGACTTCGCGCTTCGGCGATCAGCGTTTCATTGCTCACGACAAGGGACAATGAAGGTGGATACCACGGATTGGCGGTGACCAATGCGGCGCCGTTTTCCACGGCTATGCCTACTATGATGGTCGCGGTCAGCCAATCGGCATCTTCGTATGCGACGATCCAGGACAGCCGCCTCTATTGTTTGAATCATATCACCAGCAATGATATGGCGATACTTGATCGCTTCTGCCGTAGTGACATGAGGTCGACGCGGTTCTCATCAAACGCTTGGCAACGCGGACTTCACGACCTTCCCTACCTCGAAACCGCAACGAGTAGCTTCTTCTGTAGCGTCATCGGCGCCCACGACTATGGGGATCATACAGTTTTTGTCGGACGGATCGAGGGTATCTGGCTCCGAGAACATAGTGAGGAGGATTTCGACCCAGTCATCTGGATCAACGGCGCGCCAAGGCGTTTGGCTGAGCGGGAATACGCATAAGTCGGCCTAGGGGCGACCGATTACAAGCAAAGACCCTTGATTGCTTTGGGAGGAGCAAGATGTGGAATTACAAAACGGACATAAATCCAGGGCGCGACCCTGTGATGGAGGAGATTGCACGACTAAGCCACTCTAGGGGACTTGACCAGAAAGTGACGCTCCCAACGGTCGTCGTCGATTCCTGGAAGCGCTGTCTGGCCGATTATCAGTTGGCTCCCGACCGTGTGCCGCGCGCAACAGTGCTTACGCACTCAGAAATGCACGATCTCTCCGATACCTATGGGGATCTGTTGTCCATAGCTGGTCCGGAAGTCGAGAAGCTGTTTCTGCGGCTTATTGACAGCGAGTATTTGGTCTCTCTCGCCTCGCCTCAGGGCGTCATGATGCTCTTCAGGTGCGACTATCAATTTCTGGGGGATATGTCGAACTTCGGCGTGCTGCCGGGATCCGTCTGGACGGAGGAGCGACAGGGGACGAACGGGGTCGGTACCGGCCTTCGCGTTGGAAAGCCTGTGACGATAGTCGGCACGCAACACTACGGTGCCGCAATCCAGTCGCTGACATGCCTCACTGCGCCGGTGCTTGGCAAATTCGGCGCAGTGGAGAGCATTCTTAACGTTACGACACCTCGTTCTGGCGACGACCGAACCAATCGCGTTGTCCAGGACATCGTCGAACGCACGGCCCGACGCATTGAGAACCGGTATTTCGACCGCCTTCATATGCGCAACCTTGTTCTCAGGTTGTCGCGGGACCGCGACTGCGCCGATATTGCGGAAGAAGGGCGCTTGGCGATCAACGAGGAGGGCATCGTGACCGCCACTACCTCATATGCGTCGACGCTCACCGGACAAACTGCTGAAGAATTGATCGGACTGTCGGCGGAAGAAGTGTTCGAACTTAAGGGGGGCTTCGCCCCCGTTCAGCCCAAGCGGCCGATCCAACTCCACATGAATGGTAGTGCGATTCACGCTACCGTGATACAGCCGCCAAGCCATTCGGAACGAATTCGTGCGATTAGTCCGACGGTCTCCGCGCGCGATTCAGACTTCACGCCGCCGCCGATTGTCGGTCGAAGCGATCAAACGTCTGAAGAGTTGCGGCTCGATCCGATGACCTTGATGGCGCTTGAGCGAGCTCAGAAGCTACTGGGAGCCGGGCTTCCGCTTGTTGTGGAAGGCGAGACCGGCACCGGCAAGACTACCTTTGCGCACATGGCTGCGCGTCGAAGATTCGGCAACGACTGCGTCATTTTCGTAGTCGACTGCGCCGCACCATCAGGGATGTCGATTGGGTCGCTTGCCGCGCATTCAATTGCTTCGATCGCATCCGGTGCCCTGATCCTCGATCGCCTGGATGAGCTGGACGTCAACGGTCAGGCGGAGTTGTTGTCAGTTATTGAAGACGATCGTCAGTTTGCCCAGCGACAGGTCAGCTTGATTTCGGTGACATCCGTCAATCTAGATCAATTGGCGCGGGAAGGCAGGTTGCGGACTGCGCTCCTCCATCGCCTAAAGGGCGGTTCAATCGAGCTCCAGCCGCTCAGAACATCTCCCGACCTGAATGGAGTGGTTATAGACCTCTTGGAGTTAGAGGCCTCTAAAGGCGGAAGCGCAGCAGTCCGGCTTGAAGAAGAGGCGCGATTGGTTCTGATGCACTATCACTGGCCAGGCAACGTCCGAGAACTCAGGCACGCACTGAGACACGCAGTAGCACTGGCCGATAGCAGAACCATAGGACTCGATCATCTCCCCGTCGATATTGTTTCGGAGATTGGACGAAAGGATCTTACAGCACGGTCGCAGGCTGAAGCGTCACGGATTGAAGCGGCACTGAGGTACAATGGAGGTAATGTCTCCCTGACCGCTCGACATCTTGGTGTATCCAGGGCGACCCTTTACCGAAAAATCCAAATCCAAAAGATGCGCGAAGAAGTATAGTGAACTGGAGCATCGAGTTGAACTCGACCGTGTATCTTCGGGTCCGCCGTAGCGTGGCAGAAACCCTCTGTTCGATATCGACCCCGAGGCGTTCCATTCACCGCTCAATGCCATGTCGCAACGCCTTCGAAAGGCCCGCTACAGATCGAGAACAAGCAACGGTTCTCTGGATCGCGAAACGCAGAGACACATGCGGTCGTTCGCGGCTTTTTCGCCGTCGGTCAGGAATTCGTCTCGATGGTCCGGCACGCCTTGCAATACGGTAGCAAGACAGGTGCCGCATATTCCCATCTCGCAGGATGTCTCCACCAGCACTCCTGCTCGACCCAGCGCTTGAAGGATGCTCTCTTCCGCTTCGACGCGTACGGTAGACCCGGTTTTGGTCAAGAAGACATCGAATGCACCATCGCCAGCGCTCGGCGTCGATGCTGAGAAATGCTCGACATGGACCGCAGCCGCCGGCCAGCCGCTAATTCCGGCGGCAATCTGCGCTCCGGAAATGAAAGCCGCCGGGCCGCAGATATAGCATTGCGCTCCAGCGGGCGGTCGGCTCAGGATATCCCGAAGCCGTTTTTCCGATTGGAGATGATCGAGACTAAGATGGAAGCTGGTGCTGCGATCCAGGGGCTCATTGCCAAGCAACTCGCGGAAAGCAACATGCTCCATCGAACGGGCGAAGCAATGAAGTTTGAAGGAACGCCCCGTCGCAACCAGATGCCGGGCCATCGACAATAGCGGGGTGATGCCGATACCTCCGGCGATAAGGACATCATGTGAGGAGCCTTCGATAAGGCTGAAATTGTCCCTCGGCGCGCCGATCTCGAGCATATCGCCGGTCGCGAGGGCGTGCATGGCAGCTGAGCCGCCGCGCGAGACCGCCTCAAGTTTGACCGCCAGAAGATAGACACTGGTAGTGCCAGGACCATTGCAAAGTGAATATTGCCGCGTCAGGCCCGACGGCAAGTGAATATCGACATGCGCTCCAGCGACAACCGCAGGCAGAGGTGAACCATCGATGCTTTCAAGCTCGAAAGAGCGTATCTCGGCGGTTTCCTTGCGAACCGACCGGACGCGGATGGGAATGCGGTTCATCCTTTGCTCCTCCTCCGCTCATTCTGCCGCGACAGCCATCGCCTGTCGCTCTGCCGTGATCTTCTTCTCCATGACGCGACGCCAACGGACGACACCGACATCGGTTTCCAGCATCACTGGCTTGAGCGCATCCGTCGAAGCCATCCGGATGTTTCGAAACTGAGCCCGGATCATCGGCTCGTCCTGCTGTTCGAAGGCAAAGCGCCGCAGGTCGGAAATCTTCTGGCGCGTCTCCTCTGTCTCCGAGCCGGAGCGGATGTTCCAGCGCGTAGCCGCAAAGTGATAGTGCGTGGTGGTGTCCGTTTCTGGCGTCAGGATATGAGTACCGAAATAACCGGTCCCCTCCTCCTTCGGGCAACCCGGAACGGTCACGCCAACGTCGAGCAGTAGGCAGCTCGGCAAATTCCAGCGGAAGTCGGTCCAGCAATCGACCGGCGCTCCATCCTGTCTGAACAGCATGTCGAACATACCAGGTGGCGGCACGCTGTGCGCATAGCGGATCACATTGATGGTATCGCCATCCTGTGTGATCGTCGTCGGCGCCGCGATCATCGGCTCATTGCCGAGAATGCCGTCATGCAGGAAACTGGTGTGGCTGCAGTCGAGCAGATTATCGACGATCAGATCATAAGGTACATCCATCACCATGTGATCGCGTCGGCTGATGCTCAATCCTTCGCTGGTGTCGTCAAGCTTGCTGAAATCGGGGACAAGCGAGGAATCCGCCGCCTGCTCGCCCATCCATATCCATATACCCGAGTGCCGCTCTACCAACGGATAGGCGCGAACCTTGGCCGCAGCAGGGATTTTGCCCGACGGATGTGGGTTGCGGACACAAACGCCGCCACCGTCGAATTCCAGGCCGTGGTAGCCACACACCACCCGGTCACCTTGAAGGCGGCCCATCGACAGGGGTGCGAAGCGATGCGGACAGCGATCATCCAGAGCCTTCACGGCGCCATCGGAGCTTCTGAACATGACCAGAGGCCGGTTCAGGATTACACGGGGAAACAGCTCGCCGGATTTGATATCGGCAGACCAGGCGGCGAAGTACCAGGTATTGAGAAGATATTCCATCAAAGCACCTTTTGGATGATATCGGCTGGCCACGGTGGCGGAACGGGCGGCCAGCACAGTGCAGGGCAGATGTGTCTCAGCTCGCGCCGGGCATCTTGCAATTTGCGACGTAAGGATCTTCGCCGCGCTCCAATGCCAGGCTGGGCTTGCTCATATGCCACTTGCCGTCCGGGCCGGCTTCGACCTCGAGCGCATAATAATTGTCGAGCGGCATGTGATTGCGGCCGAAGGTGAGCTTGCCACGCACTGACTTGAAGTTGGCTGCCTCAAGGGCGGCACGCAGACCGGCCTTGTTGTTCAGATCGCCTCCGACCGCCTCGACCGCGGACTTTATCAAGGGGATGACGTCGTAAGCGGCAGCTGCATAGTTGGATGGATCCCGACCATACTTCTTGCGGAATGCCGCGACGAAGACCCGGTTTTCCGGCGTATCGAGATCCGGGTACCAATAGTCGACCAGAACAGAACCGAGCGCGCCAGCCGCATTGCCTTTCTGAAGTGCCGGCAGTGCAATCTGGTCGAGCGTATAGACGCTGTAGAGATTCACCTTGTCCTTGAGGCCGGATTGTTCAAACTGGGTCATGAAGGCAGTCGCACGGCCGGGATAGAAGGCGAATAAGGCCTCGGCGCCGCTGGCCGCAACCTTGCTGAACTCGGCGGAGAAGTCGAGTTGGGGGTCGTCACCCCATTTGGTGAAATCCTGCCCGACGACCTCGCCCTTGAAGACGCTTTGCAGCCCCTTCACGACATCCTGCCCCGCAGCATAGTTCGGGGCCATGGTGTAAACCGTTTTTACACCGCGTCTATTCAATTCCTCACCGAGAGCCATGGACATCACATCGCCCTGGCCGCGCATGGTGTAGAAGTTGGGGTCACACAGCTTGCCGGCCATATCTGATGGTGCGGCGTTGGTGCTGATGACGATGGCCCCGGCATCGAGTGCGCTTTTGCGCGATGCCAGCAGGACATGCGACCAGATGTAACCAGTGATGAAGTCGACCTTGTCCTGCCGAACCAACTTCTCTGTCTTCTGTCGTCCTACATCCGGTTTCAGAGTGTCGTCCTCTACGATCAGTTCGATCGGCCGGCCAGCGATCTTGCCTCCCGCCTGCTCGATCGACAGATTTATCGCGTCCTGCACGTCGCGGCCGATGACGGCGGCAGGCGTTGTCAGTGTTGTGACCAGACCAATTTTGACGGGTTCTTCGGCCTGAGCAAGGCGCGAAAATGCAAGCAAGACGGCTGCAGCCGTCGCGCAAATACGGATCATGATTTTCTCCTCCCGGCCGGATTATAGGGGGCCGGCGACACCCTCCGGACCCTCCCGTCCGGATACAAATAAACATACCGCCTAGTCGGTATGTTTACAATAAAAAGATTCAAAACTATTCCCGTTTCGAGAGATTGAATGATTGACTGCAGGTTTGACAGCGCAGACAGACAAGGATGCTATATTCCCGCGGGACATCCTGCGCAGATGCGAGGGTCTGTTCCGGGAAAGCATACAGGATCGCATGCAGAAAAAGACACGACGGACCCAGGCAGAACGAAGCGCCAGCACGCGCGAGAAGATTCTTCAGGCCACCATCGATCTTCTGGTGGAACTTGGGAACGCGCGACTGACAACGGCGCTCGTCGATGAGCGTGCAGGTGTTTCGAGCGGTGCCAGGGCTCACCATTTCCGCAGCAAGGCTGATCTTGTGGTCGCTGCGACGAGCCATACCTATGAGCGCGCCGGCGAGCTTGGCCGGCAACGCGCTTTGTCCGCTCGTACTTCGCTTGAACCGCTGCGTGAATTTACGAAAGACTGCCTGTCGATCTATTTCGATTGGCCCTTCATTGCGGCCCTCGAAGTGGTGATGACGGCACGCAGCGATGAAGCCCTGATGACGCGGCTTCGCCCTGTTCTCGAACAATTCCACTCCGGCATGAAGGCGACATGGCTGGAAGCCTTGGTTGCCGCAGGCTACGAAACCGAACAGGCGGAAGAGGATCTCGCGCTGACCCTCAATCTCATTCGCGGAATGGCGGTCAACAAAATGTGGAAGAACGACGAGTCCACCTACACCGCTCTGCTCGATACCTGGTGCGCGGGTCGCGCAGCCGCCCGGCCAACTGCGCCTAAGATCGTTGCTCGAAAATCGTGACCTGGGACGACACGCCTTCTTAGGTTGGCGCAACATCGCCAACGACTACACGCTGAGGTACCCCTTGACGATAGCCTCATCCTGTTGCACGCGTTGCGCATTTCCAGACCAGACCACCCTTCCCTTTTCCACCACATAGAAAGTGTCTACTAGCGAGAGCAGCCGCTTAAGATGCTTGTCGATAACTACGATCGACTGGCCGAGTCCGCGCAACCGGGCGAGGCAACTCCAGATCTGGTCGCGCACTACGGGAGCCAGTCCCTCAGTTGCCTCGTCGAGAATCAGAAGCCGCGGATTTGTCATCAGTGCGCGACCGATCGCGAGCATCTGCTGTTCACCGCCGGACAGGAGGTTGGCATAGGATCCGGTTCGCTCCAGCAAGGCGGGGAAAAGCTCGTATACGCGGTCCGCGGTCCAGGCTTCGGTTTCGTTCCGCCGATTGGCTGCAGCGACCTTGAGATTTTCATGAACGGTAAGATTGGGAAAGACTTGGCGGCCCTCCGGAACAAGACCAAATCCGAGCCGGGCGACCCGCGCCGCCGACAATCCGTCAAGCCTTTGCCCGTCGAACTCGACTGTGCCATCCCACGCCGGCAATAGGCCCATCAGTGTTCGCACCGTGGTCGTCTTGCCCATGCCATTGCGGCCTAGCAGGCACACGACCTCGCCCGCGCCCACGTCGAACGACATATCGAAGAGAATTCGGCTCTTGTCATAACCACTCGTCAGGTTGCGCACTTTTAGCATCATGCGTCCTCCCCAAGATAGGCTTCTCGCACGCGGGCATCACTGCGCACCGTTTCGGGCGCGCCAACCGCAATCACTTCTCCGCGCACCAGCACCGTGACACGGTCAGCGAGTTCAAACACCGCCTCCATGTCATGCTCGACCAGCAGCACTGTCGTCCTTCCCTTGAGGCTCGCGAGGAAGCGTGTCATTGACCGGCTCTCTTCCGAGCCGAGCCCGGCCATGGGTTCGTCCAGCAGCAGCAGGGTCGGGTCGCCAACCAAGGCGATCGCAAGCTCCAGCATGCGCTGTTCACCATGGCTAAGATCGGCCACTTTACGCGACGTGTCGGCCTTCTCCATGCCGATGCGAGCCAGCGCCTCCGTCGCGCGTGCCGTCAAGTCGGCGTTTCGGTCCACCCGTCGCCAGAAACGGTAGGCGTGTCCATCCTTGGCAAGCAGCGCGAGGATCACGTTCTCCCCAACACTCAGGTCGCGCACCAGCGTGGTTATCTGGAAGGAGCGAGCCATTCCATGTCGCGCACGTTCGTAAACCGGGCGATGCGTGACGTCTCGCCCGTCGACAAGGATAGTACCGGAGCTGGGAGATATCTCGCCAAAGAGCTGGCTGATCAGTGTCGTTTTGCCGGCGCCATTCGGTCCGATAACCGCATGCAGTTCGCCTTTGAGCAATGTCATCGAGACATCACGTGTTGCATGAAGGCCGCCGAAATGCTTCTGGAGATTGCGAACTTCGAGGGCTGCGTTCATGCTCGCCTCCCACGGCTCAAAAACCCGACAAGGCCGCCCTTCGCGAAAAGCACGACAGCGATGAGGAACAGGCCGAACCAGAAGTGCCAATAGACGGTGAAGCCTCCGAGAAACTCCTCGATCAAGAGGAAAAGGAGTGCACCGACCACCGGACCGGAAACGGTTCCCACGCCGCCAACGATGATCATGAAGATCAGTTCGGCGGAACTCGTCCAGCTCATCGCGTCAGGCGTCACGAAACTGGTAAAGTTGGCGTCCAGAAAGCCGGCGATGCCGCAGACGACACCTGCTATGATATAAGCCACGAGGCGATAGCGATAAGGATTGAACCCGACAGCAGCCACGCGCCGTTCGTTGCCCTTTGCCGCCTGAAGCAGCAAGCCAAAATCGGAACTGCGGACGCGCGCAAATCCGAACATCACTACTGCCAGCACGACCAGAACGACGTAAAAGAGCGTGGTCTTATCCGACAGATCAAACGGAGCAGGGAAAGCGCTAGCGTAGTTGATAGTCAGCCCGTCGTCGCCTCCAAACTGGCGCAAACCGAGCATGGTGAAATAGAGCATCTGCGCGAAAGCCAGCGTGATCATGATGAAATGAACACCGCGTGTGCGTAGCGCAATGAGCCCGGCGATCAGGGCAAAGGCCGCACTCAAACCGACGGCGGCGAAGAGATGCAGCCAGCCGTTATCGATATCGAAATCGGCGAGGATGCCGACCGAATAGGCCCCGATCCCGAGAAAGGCTGCATGGCCAAGGCTGATGAGACCGCCAAGGCCAATGATGAAGTTCAGGCTCACCGCGGCAATGGCAAGGATCATCGCGCGCAGAAGCACATCGAGCCAGAATACGTGGCCGAAGGTCGATAGCAAGAATGGCGCAGCAGCAAGCAACACGAGAATTACAACGCCTGCGAGAACGTCTCGATCGATCGGTTTTCCTCTTGTCGCGGCGATCGCCGGACCGGATGGAACGGCCTGGACGCGTGAGGTTGTCTCGGCCATCAGATCACCTGTTCGCCGGCGGGAAAAGGCCCGAGGGCCGGAAGATCAGCACCAGTGTCATGGTGAGATAGATCAGGATGGAAGCCAGTGCTGGACCGGCAGAAGAGGCCACATCAGGCGAGAACAAGGCGCTCATCAGCGTCGGCAGATACGCCCTGCCGAGCGTGTCGATCAGCCCAACCGCCAAGGCGGCAATGAAGGCACCACTGATCGAGCCGATGCCACCCACGATTATGACCACAAGAGCGAGGATGACGACCTGATTGCCCATGCCTATGGAAGCGCCTGTGATGGGCGCCACCATAATACCAGCGATACCCGCCAGCACTGCGCCGATAGCGAATACCAGCGCAAACACCATGCGTGTTTCGATTCCGAGCGCCCGAGCCATCTCCTCGTTGGAAGCCGAGGCGCGTACCATCATGCCGACCCTTGTGCGTGCAATTACTTGCCAAAGTGCGAGAGCCACAATGGCGCCAATGCAGACCACAAAGAGACGGTATGTCGGCAGTGTCACGCCGCCGAGCGAGAGTTGGCCGCCAAGCCAGCCGGGCAAAGGGACCGAAAGCCCTTCCGGTCCCCAGAGATACTTCACGCCAGTGTCAAAGCACAGGATCAGGCCGAAGGTGGCAAGGACCTGATCGAGATGATCGCGCTTGTAGAGATGCCGCGCGATTGACCATTCGATCGCCAGCCCCACGATGAGCGTAACCGGGATAGCCACGATCAGGCCAAGAATAAAGGAGTCCAGTGCAATCGCGACAGTGGCGCTAACGTAGGCGCCGATCATGTAGAAGACGCCATGTGCGAGATTGATGAAGTCCATGATCCCGAAGACCAGCGACAGACCGGCCGCGAGAAGGAAAAGAATCAGGCCGAGTTGAACGCCGTTCAGTATCTGGTTGACGAACAGGATGGTATTCATTGCACTGCACTTGCCTCCCGTATCATGAGCGCCCTTCCCCTTCAGCCGTCGTTGCGGCAGGCGTCAACATACGGATCGGTCAGTCCGTCCATCTCGAGCCCGTCCGAGCGCAGGCTCCATACTCCCTGACTGTCGGCTGCAACTTCCAGGCTGCGGTAGCGGTCGATCGGAAAATGGTTGCGGCCAAGTGCGTAGCGACCGCGCACTGAATCGTAATCGGCCTTGACAAGAGCGGCGCGTACGGCATCCGTGGCCGAGATGTCCCCGCCGGCCTGCTCGACAGCAGCCTTCAGGTAGGGAATGAGATCATAAGCGGCAGCGGCGTAGTTGGATGGAATTCGGCCGTACTTGGCTTTGAAATCGGCAACGAAGCGCTTGTTGGCTTCCGTGTCGATATCAGGCGACCAGTAGTCGACCGTGCCTGTTCCAAGCACCGCATCCACCTTGGCCTCCTGAAGTTGGGGCAGCGCGATCTGATCCATCGTGTAGACGCTGTAGAGCTTGACCTTTTTGGCCAGTCCGGATTGCTCGAACTGACGCGCGAAAGCGGACGCCCGTCCGGGATAGAAAGCAAACAGTGCGTCGGCGCCGGATGCTGCAACCTTGGCAAACTCGGCGGAGAAATCGAGCTGCGGGTCGTCGCCCCATTTGGTGAAGTCGCGGCCCACCACTTCGCCGGCAAAGGTCCGCTCGACGCCGGCAGCCATATCGGTGCCGGCTGCATAGTTCGGAGCCATGACATAGAGGCGCTTGATCCCGCGTTCATTCATCACCTTGCCAAGCGCGATCGGCACCATGTCGTTCTGTCCGCGCAGCGAGAAGAAATTCGGATTGCACAGCTTGCCGGCCAGATCCGATGGACCAGCATTTGTACTGATGAGGAGTTTGCCGGAATTGAGAACGGTCTTGCGCGCCGCAAGTAGCACATTCGACCAGATGAAGCCTGCAACCACGTCGACATTGTCTTGTCGGATCAGCTTCTCCGCCTTCTGGCGACCGAGCTCGGGCTTGAGGCCATCATCCTCAAACAGAAGTTCGATCGGGTGACCAGCGATCGTGCCACCCACGTGATCGACGGCAAGCTTGACCGCATCCACCATGTCGTTGCCGATTGCGGCGGCCGGCGTCGTCAGCGTCGTAATGAAGCCTATCTTGATTGGCTCCGCCGCCTGAGCCGAGAATGTGAAGAATGTTGCCGCAAGTGCGGCTGCCATACGTTTCATATCTTCCTCCCGTTTTGTAGTTGTCAGGCGCGGACTGTCTCGCTGCCCAACTGATTGTCTGGTGTTGCGTGCTTGAAAGCCTCGATCTTGGTTAGGGCAGTTCCGGCAATCCTGATGCGGTAGGAACGTCGAGCTGCAGCGAAATTGTGCAGGATGAGCCGGCTCATGCGGCGCTCCGTGCCCGTCTTCCCGCAGAGGGGCCTGCGACGATGTCTATGGCGATCTCACCGAGACCATCGATGCCCCCTGTCACCTTGTCTCCGGCAACGATGGCGCCGACTCCGGCGGGTGTGCCCGTCATGATGATGTCGCCCCGCTTTAGCGACATCGAGCGCGACAGGATCGATATGATCTCAGGCACATTCCAGATCAGCTCAGACAGGTCCGCGCTTTGTCTGACCTTGCCGTTGACCGCGAGCCATATCCGGCCGCTGTCGGGATGGCCGACAGTGGCAACCGGGCGCAACGGTGCGCACGGGGCCGAGAGATCGAACGCCTTGCCCCAGTCCCACGGCCTCCCCTTGTCGCGTGCCTCCAACTGCAGGTCGCGCCGCGTGAGGTCGATGCCAACGCCATAGCCCCAGACATGATCAAGCGCAGCTGCCGCGGGAATGTCGCTGCCGTCACGTCCGATCGCAACCACAAGCTCGATCTCGTAGTGAAAGTCGCGGGTCTCCGGCGGATAGGGAATGGCGCTTCCGGTGTCCACAACCGCATCAGCCGGCTTGGTAAAGAAGAATGGCGCCTCGCGGTCCGGATCCTTGCCCATCTCGCGCGCGTGCGCCGCGTAGTTGCGACCGACGCAGAAAATGCGCCGAAGCGGGAAGCGGACTACCTCATTGTCGATAGCAAGGGATGCCGGCGCCGCCGGCTCGAAAACAAAGTTATTCATTGCGCTGCTCCTAGTATGACGCGCTGTCTGAGAGATCGATTTTGCGAAGCTGCTGCCGGTCTATCTTGCCGGTGCCGGTTTTTGGGAGTTCGTCGAGGAAAACGATGCTCCTCGGGTATTTGTAGGGAAGCAACGTCTTCTTGACATATTGCTTGAGGGTGTCTGCCATGTCTGCCGGCTGGCTGTCTTCATCGGGCACGACAAAGGCCTGCAGCGTCATCCGTCTGTCAGGCAGTTCGACAGCCATAACGGCGCATTCCCGGACGAGCGGATGATCGGCCAGGCACAGTTCCACTTCGAGCGGATAGACCCATTGACCAGACACTTTCACGAACTCGTCGGCCCTGCCGAGGAAGAAGTAGAAGCCGTCGCGGTCGCGTCGCATGCGATCGGACGTGTATATCCAACCATCGGCGCGCATCGTCTCGGTAGTCTTGTCAGGGCGGTTCCAATAGCAAGGCGCGTTGGAGTCGCCCCGTACCCAAAGTATCCCCTCCTCGCCGTCGGCAACTTCTCGCCCATCAGGATCGCGCAGGGAAATCTCATATCCCGGCACGCGTCGCCCGGCGGCCCCGGCTTTGCGCGCCTCTTTGGTGTTCGAGAGGTAGATGTGAAGCACCTCGGTCGAGCCGAGCCCCTCCACGATGTCATGTCCCGAAAGTGCTCGCCAAGCGTCAGCCACCTCGCCTGCCAGCACCTCTGCCGCCGAAAGGCACAGCGTCACGCTGGACAGGTCCGCAGCCATAGCTTCAGGCGCGTTGATAAGTGACGTATAAAGCGTCGGAAGGCCGAAGAAATGTGTCGGGCGATAATCCCGTATAGCGTCGAAAATCGGCTTCGGTTTTGGTTGACCGGGCACCAATATGCTGGTCGCCCCGACCGAAAACGGGAAAGTGAGTGAATTCCCGAGGCCATAGGCGAAGAATATCTTCGGCACCGAAAAGCAGATGTCATTGGGCGAAATTCCAAGCACATGCCGGCCGAAGGACTGCGCCGTATAGGCCATATCGTGCTGGAGGTGGACGATCCCTTTCGGACGCCCAGTCGACCCTGATGAATATTGCCAGAAAGCCATGTCGTCACGGCCCGTCGGCGCTGCATCGAGTGCGGAGGCCATGTGCTGCAGGAAGGCTGCAGATTTGATCGCAGGGACCGGACAATTTTCGGGCGTCTCGCCATTCACGATGACGATCTGCTCAAGCGATGTTCCCGCGCAGGCAATCTGATCAAAGCGCATGGCGAAGGCAGCGTCGGCTACGGCGATCCTCGCTTTTGAATCAGTCAGATAGAAATTCAGGAGATCAGCCGGCGTCAGCGTATTGATCAATAGTGGAACCAGCCCTGCCCGGAGCGCGCCGAAAAGAACAGCCGGATAGGCGGGACTATCGTCAAGAAACAGCAGCACCCTGTCGCCCTGGACCAACCCTGCGTCGAGCAGAGCGTTGCCGAACCGGCAGGCATCGGCGCAAAGTTCAGCGTATGTCCGCGAACCAGCAGGCCCGATCACTGCAGGGTGATGACCCCTGCCCCGCTCGAGATTGTCAAACAGGATAGCACTCGCATTGTAGCGCTCAGGAACAGAAAACCCGATTTCAGCGGCACCTGAAGTATCCCGCGGGACAAGGTCTTCAACCGGTCGCTCCGGCCATTCGTGACCGGTTGCTTGGACGTTCATCGAACCCTCCTTCATTCCGCCGCCGAGCGCGGACGCGCATCGCCGTAGCGGGCCATGAACCCAGGCGACATCGCCCGCAGACGATCATCATCGATCCGTCCGGAGCGCGTGATGTAGCTGTAGGCGAGATCGAGCGGCGAAAGCCGCATGTGCTCCGGGACATTCGCATACCAAGCTGCACTCTCGCGCGCCGCCCGTGCCAGCTTCTCCACGATCGGTCGCCGCTGCGCCTCGTAGTGCAGACAAGCGTCGCGGATGTCATCGGGATAAGCCTCGAGCGCCATAGCAAGTGCCAGCGAATCCTCCATCGCAAGTCGCGTCCCGGAGCCGATAGAATAATGCGCCGTGTGCAGCGCATCGCCGATCAAGACCATGTTGCCGTGAGACCAGCGGTTGCTCCACAGCCAAGGGAAGTTGCGCCAGTTCGATTTGTTGGCGACCAGCGAATGACCATCGAGCGTTTCGGCGAAGATCTGCTCGCAACGAGTCTTTGCGTCGTCCGCCCCCAGCCTGTCGAAGCCGGCCTTCAGCCAACTGGCGCGGTCGCACTCGACGATGAAGGTGCTCATTGCCGGCGAATAGCGATAGTGATGGGCGTTGAAGGTTCCGAACTCCGTCTCGACGAAGGTTTGCGTTAAGGTTTCGAAGTGCTTGGTCGTTCCGAACCATACGAATTTCTCGTCGAGATAGGACAGTGTTGTCTGGAAGTCGCCCTCGAAGGTCCGTCGTATCAGGGAATTCACCCCATCGGCTGCGACGATGAGATCGCATTCAGGAATATCCTCCACGGAGCGAAGCGTCGTGTTGAAGCGCATGTTCACGCCAACTCCGCGCGCCCGCTCCTGAAGCAGCAGCAAGAGTTCGAGCCGCCCGATGGCGGAGAAAGCCACACCGTCCAGAGCAACCCGCTCGCCGCGGTGAACGAGCGTGATGTCCGACCATGTCTCCATGCGTGCGGTGATGAGGTCGGCGGTTTCGGCGTCCTCGGCCCTCAGGAAATCCATGGCGCGGGCGGAGAAGACGACGCCGAAACCAAAGGTCGCACCTTCGGCGTTCTGTTCGAACACCGTGACTGTGTCTGCCGGATGCCGCGATTTCCAAAGATAGGCGAAATACAAGCCGCTCGGCCCACCACCGACGACGACGACCCGTTTCATACGCATCCTCCCAACGCGATTGTCTGAATGCAATCTATATATTTTTGCGTATAGTGCAATAGATTTTACAGTATGTAATTACGCTATACAATTTACCGGGCAGTTTTTCGTGGAGTGAGGCCAACAGCAACGGCCACCGCAGCGCTCGGCCGAAGCGACTTCGTCAATCAGGCCGTCACACGAGCTTGTGGATTCTAGGCCGTGGATCTGTAATTTGCAGAGCTTGGCGGTGTTTCCCTTGAGGGTTTCAAGGGTCTGTCCGCACTGATGGCTGCAAGCAGCGATCGTGCTGTATCGGGTTTCACAAGGCCGAACGTTGCATTGACTCGAAGCGGGCTTTCTGGCCCATCCGGTAACCTTCGCAGAGCGCTCGTCCCTGCGTTCCCTCTCGGGACACCGCTCTCGGATCAGCTTTCCGGCTTCACCGCTGGCAATCAGATTCTATCTCATCTCATGCTTCGAACAAAGTGCCGTCGCGCAGCATGGCGTGCATGATGACGGCATGCCAAGCTCAACCCGCGTGGCGTGCGCGTCGTATAGCGGTGAGCGCTGGACGGACGGATTGAGACAGCATGTGTGGTTCATTCGCCGTTAGCGACGGTGTCACTATGGGCGGCCATGCGAACGAAATCGAAATGGTCGCCCTGGCCCAGGGATCAAGATAGCGGGTGTCGCACTCACTGTTGATGACGGGTGGGTTGTCTCACGTCGTAGGCGCCCGCGAGCGCGACGATCGTCGCGGCGAGCGGCTCGGCCAGATCGTTGGCGAGCGAGGCGTCACCTTGGAAACGCCGGAGAGTTTCGCTGCTGCATCGGGCGCGGCCTTGGCGCCGGAGCCAGCGACCAGCACATGCACGTCGCTTCCCTGATGCTCGGCGATTTTCGCGGCGGCTGTCAGCGTCTTGGCGGTCTGGTCGGATACGTTGGTGATGTCGTGTTCTGCCAAAAGAAGAATAGTCATATCGTGATCTCCTTGAATTTCGCCGCTCAAAGCACGCCTGCGGACTTGAGGCTGGCGACCAGCTCCTCGACCGACTTGACCTTGACGCCGGCCTTTCGGCCCAACGGCTCTTCGGTCTTCAGCACCTTCAGCCTCGGAGCGGTGTCGACACTGAAGTCGGCCGGGCTCTTCTTCTCGAACGGCTTCTTCTTCGCCTTCATGATGTTCGGCAGCGAGGCGTAGCGTGGTTCGTTGAGGCGCAGGTCCGTGGTGACCACTGCGGGGAGTTTGACGTCGATCGTCTGCAGGCCGCCGTCGACTTCGCGCGTGACGGTCGCCCGACCCTCGCCAATTTCGATCCTGGAGGCGAAGGTCGCCTGTCCCGAGCCAAGGAGAGCGGCGAGCATCTGCCCGGTCTGGTTGCTATCGTCATCGATGGCCTGCTTGCCGAGGATGATCAGACCCGGCTGTTCGGCGTCCACGATGCCTTTGAGGGTCTTGGCCACGGCCAACGGCTCGACGACGTCATCGGTTTCCACGAGGATGGCGCGATCGGCGCCCATGGCGAGCGCGGTGCGCAGCGTCTCCTCGGCCTTGGCCGGAGCGATGGAGACGACGACGACTTCCCCGGCCTTGCCGGTCTCCTTCAGGCGCAGGGCCTCTTCGACGGCGATTTCGTCGAACGGGTTTATCGACATCTTGACGTTGGCGAGGTCGACACCCGAACCGTCCGGCTTGACCCGGACCTTGACGTTGTAGTCGACGACGCGTTTGACTGCGACGAGCAGCTTCATGAGCTTTTCCTTCCACTGCTGTTCACGGCGACATCTGGCCGCCGCGTGAGTTGATCATCCGCGAGTCGCGGGAACGCGTTCGTTCGGCAGCAGCTTCGACACCGTGCCGACAATGCCTTCGCGGAAAATCAGGACGCAGACGATGAAGGTCGCTCCCTGAATGGCCATGACCCACGAGCCGCTCTCGGCGAGATAGGTCTGCATGGCGACGATCATGAAGGCGCCGACGACGGGTCCGAAGGTCGTGCCGAGGCCTCCGATGAGGGTCATCAGGACGACCTCGCCCGACATCGTCCAGTGAACGTCGGTCAGCGAGGCGAGCTGGAACACCAGAGCCTTTGTCGAACCGGCAAGGCCGGCAATCGCGGCCGAAAGGACGAAGGCGAGAAGCTTGTAGCGATTGGCGTCGTAGCCGAGCGAAACGGCCCGGTTCTCATTGTCACAAATGGCCTTCAGCGTTTGTCCGAAGGGGGATTCGACGGCGCGGTGAAGAATGGCGAAGCCGATCAGGAATACTGCAACCACGAAACCATACATCGCCATCGTGTTGTTGAGGTCGATGACGCCGAAGAGGAAGCCGCGCGGTATCCCCTGCATGCCGTTTTCGCCGCCTGTGACCGGCGCCTGCACGGCAAAGAAATAGACCATCTGCGCCAGCGCCAGCGTGACCATGGCGAAGTAGATCCCATGGCGACGGATCGCCAGGGCGCCGACCACCAGACCGAGAAGGGCTCCGCCGGCAGTGCCGACGAGAACGCTGAGTTCCGGAGTGAGGCCGAGATCGCGCGCCGCATAGCCGCACAGATAGGCGGCCGATCCGAAAAAGGCGGCGTGCCCGAAGGATAGAAGCCCGCCATAGCCGATCAACAGATTGAAGGCGCAGGCAAAGAGCGCGAAGCACAAAGCCTTCATCAGGAAGACGGGATAGACGATGTAAGGCGCGACCGTAAGGACGATCGCCGCGACGACGAAGAGCGCGATCCTGCGGCTGAGGCCGCTATTTGCCTGACGGGGCACAGTGAGCGTGTTGACGGTGTTCATGCGGCCCTCCCGAACAGGCCAGTGGGCTTGAAGAGCAGCACGATGGCCATGACGACGAAGATGACGGTGTTGGACGCCTCGGGGTAAAAGACCTTGGTCAGCCCCTCGATCAGGCCAAGGCCGAAGCCAGCGACGATCGCGCCGACGATCGAGCCCATGCCGCCGATGACGACGACCGCGAAGACGATGATGATGATGTTGGAGCCCATGACCGGGCTGACCTGATAGATCGGCGCGGCCATGACACCGGCGAGCGCGGCAAGGCCAACACCGAACGCATAGGTCAGGGTGATCATCAGCGGCACGTTGATGCCGAAGGCCTGGACCAGCTTGGGGTTCTCGGTCGCGGCGCGCAGATAGGAGCCGAGCCGTGTCTTCTCGATCAGGAACCAGGTGGCGATGCAGATCACAATGGACGCGACCAGTACCCAGGCCCGATAGTTCGGCAGGAAGATGAAGCCGAGATTTTGCACGCCCTGCAGCTGATCCGGGATGGGGTAGGCAAGGCCCGAGATGCCGAACTGGTTGCGGAACACGCCTTCGATCAGGAGCGCCGTGCCGAACGTCAGAAGCAGGCCGTAGATGTGGTCGAGCTTGTAGATGCGGCGGAGCATATGTTGCTCCATCACGACAGCCAGCACGCCGACGATGAAGGGGGCGAGGATCAACGCACCCCAGTAATTGACGCCCAGATAGTTTAACAGGACCCATGCAGCGAAGGCGCCGAGCATGTAGAGCGCGCCATGCGCGAAGTTGATGATGTTGAGCAGGCCGAAGATTATCGCAAGACCTAGGCTTAGCAGCGCGTAGAACGAGCCGTTGATCAGGCCGATCAGGACCTGGCCGAAAAGCGCCTGCAGGGGAATGCCGAAGAGTGTCGTCATCCTGGCCTCCTACACGCCGAGGAAGGAGTGCAGGCGGTCTGCAACACCCGGATTGTTGAGGTCTTCCTTCGCCACCATGTCGACGACGCGGCCGTTTTCGATCACGTAGTGCCGATCGGCGATGCGACTGGCGAAGGGAAAGTTCTGCTCGACCAGCAGGATCGTGAAGCCGCGCTCCTTGAGGAGTCCGATCGCTATGCCGATCTGCTCGATGATGACCGGGGCAAGCCCCTCGGTCACTTCGTCGAGCAGGAGGAAATCGGCGCCGGTGCGCAGGATACGCGCCATGGCGAGCATCTGCTGTTCGCCGCCGGAGAGCTTGGTGCCCTGGCTGCCGGCGCGTTCCTTCAGGTTGGGGAAGAGGGTGTAGATCTCGTCCACCGTCATGCCGCCGGGTTTGATCGGCGGCGGCAGCAGCAGGTTCTCCGTGACGTCGAGGCTGGAAAAGATGCCGCGCTCCTCGGGCACGTAGCCGATGCCGAACCGGGCGATCTTGTGCGGGGGAAGCCTCGACAGGTCCGCGCCGTCGAAACGGATCTCGCCGCGACGCTCGACCAGGCCCATGATGGCGCGCAGCGTCGACGTCTTGCCCGCGCCGTTGCGCCCGAGCAGCGTCACGAGTTCGCCGCGCTCGACGTGGAGATCGATGCCATGCAGGACGTGGCTGTCGCCGTAGAAGGCGTTGAGCCCCTCGACACGCAATCGCTTTTCGCGATGAGGATCAAGCATGGACGCCTCCTATATAGGCTTCCCGAACGGCCGGGTTCTGGGAGACCGAGGCGTAATCGCCCTCCGCCAGGATGCTGCCGCGTGTCAGCACGGTGATGGTGTCGGAGAGATCGGAGACCACATCGAGATTGTGCTCGACCATCAGCACGGTGCGGCCTTCCGAGACACGGCGCACCAGCTCGGCGACACGGCAGATATCCTCGTGGCCAAGGCCCGCCATCGGCTCGTCGAGCAGCAGCAGTTCCGGATCGAGGGCGAGCGTGGTGGCAAGCTCGAGCACGCGCCGGCGTCCGTAGGATAGATCCCCGGCCAGCGTGTCGCGATTGGCTTCGAGGCCCACCCATTCGATGAGTTCATCCGCCCTTGCATGGAGCGGATAGAGCGAGCGCTTCGGCTTCCAGAAATGAAACGACGTGCCCAGTTTGCGCTGTAGCGCGACGCGCACATTCTCGATGACGGTCAGATGCGAAAAGATCGACGATATCTGAAACGAGCGGACCATGCCGAGCCGGGCCATCGCGGCCGGCCCGGTGCGGGTGACATCATGTCCGTTGAAAATGATTGAGCCTGCCGTCGGGGTGAGGAACTTCGTCAACAGATTGAAACAGGTCGTCTTGCCCGCGCCGTTCGGACCGATCAGCGCATGGATCGTATGGCGCCTGACATTCAGATCGACCTTGCGCACCGCGACGAAACCAAGGAATTCCATGGTCAGTCCGCGCGTCTCAAGAATGTTGTCTGTGTCTCCTCCCGGCTCGCGGGTTTTCATCTGCTCCATGGTCCTCCCCCAGGATTATTGTCGTTGTTTCAGACGCGCTCGATGATCATGGCGATGCCCTGCCCGACCCCGATGCACATGGTGCAGAGCGCGTAGCGGCCGCCGGTCGCCTCGAGCTGGTGGAGCGCGGTGGTCAGAAGCCGGGCGCCCGACATGCCAAGCGGATGGCCGAGCGCGATGGCGCCGCCATTCGGATTGACGTGCTCCGCGTCCTCGGACAGGCCGAGATCGCGGAGCACCGCGATGCCTTGGGAGGCGAAGGCTTCGTTCAGCTCGATCACATCCATCTGCGCCAGCGACAGCCTTGTCAGTGCAAGCACCTTGCGGGTTGCCGGTGCTGGGCCGATGCCAATGATGCGAGGAGCGACACCGGCCGTGGCCATGCCGACGATGCGGGCACGCGGCTTGAGGCCGTGCTTGATCGCCGCAAACTCTGTTGCGAGCAGTAGCGCGCAGGCGCCATCATTGACGCCGGAGGCGTTACCCGCGGTGACGGTGCCGTCCGGCCGCACCACGCCCTTCAGCTTCGCGAGCTGCTCGAGGGTGGTGTCGGGCCGCGGATGCTCGTCGGTGTCGATGACTTTGGGATCGCCCTTCTTCTGCGGAATCGTGACCGGCACGATCTCCCGGGCGAAACGTCCGGACGCGATCGCCTTGCCGGCGCGGGTCTGGCTGCGCAGCGCGAAGGCGTCCTGGTCCTCGCGCGAAATCTGAAAGTCCTGAGCGACATTCTCGGCCGTTTCCGGCATCGAATCGACGCCGTGCAGGGCCTTCATCGCGGCGTTGACGAAACGCCAGCCGATGGTGGTGTCCTCGACCTTCGCTGCGCGCGAGAAGGCGCTGTCGGCCTTGCCCATCACGAAGGGCGCGCGCGACATGCTCTCGACGCCGCCGGCAATCATCAACTCCGTCTCGCCGGACTTGATGGCGCGCGCGGCCGTGCCCACCGCATCCATGCCGGACCCGCAAAGCCGGTTGACGGTGGAGCCGGGAATTTCGACCGGCAGCTTGGCAAGGAGTGCAGCCATGCGCGCGACATTGCGGTTGTCCTCGCCGGCCTGGTTGGCGCATCCGAGGATCACATCGTCAATGGCCGCCCAGTCGACGCCGCCGTTTCGCGCAATGAGGGCGGCGATCGGGATCGCCGCAAGATCGTCGGCGCGAACGGAAGACAAGGCGCCGGCATAGCGGCCGACGGGCGTGCGGATGGCGTCGCAGATAAAAGCTTCGATCATGGTCTCAGGCCGCGGACGGCCTCCTCCTCGACGGCCCGAAGGCCGGGTTCAGTTTGAGGACGCCGTGGCATCCGGTTTCTTGGTCAGGGCCTGTCGAGCCTGGACGCGCCGGCGCAGGACTTGCGAGGCGCGGTAGCGGTCATCGCCATAGGCCGCCTGCAGCGCTTCGAGCGTCGCCAGGATGCGCGCCGGCCCGACCGCGTCGGCCCAGTCGAGCGGTCCGCGCGGATAGTTCACGCCGAGCGTCATCGCCCGGTCGATGTCGGTCGGAGAAGCGACACCCTGAAGGACGGCCTCGGCCGCTTCGTTGGCGAGCATCGCCAGCGTGCGCAGAACGACGAGGCCCGGGGCATCGTCGACAACCGACACTGCCTTGCCGAGCGACTGGAACAGCCCTGCCGCGGCCGCTGCAGCTCCTTCCAGGCCCTGGTCCGGCAGGGCGATCGCTATCCGCGACGCCGCGTGATAGTCGAGTGCAAGGTCGAACAGGACGAGGTCCGATGGCTCGCCTGCGCGAACGCGCGCCGTGGCCGTGCGCCCGTCGCTGAGCGCAAGCCTTGCGCCATAGATGCGGATGTAGCCGCCACCCTCCTGCCGGGTGACCTGGACTCCCGACTTCTGCAAGGCCTCGACGATCGGTTCGGCTGGGCCGAGGTCGCCCTCGACGCTGACGAGATCGGCATCGGGGCCTTGTTCAGCCGTGGCGGGTGCTGGCTTCTTCGCTTCAGGCCGATAGTCGTAGAAACCGCGACCGGTCTTCCGACCGAGCCAGCCTGCGGCAACAAGTTCCTGCTGGGTCAGAGAAGGACGGAAACGAGGATCGCCAAAATAGGCGTCGAAGACGGAGCGGGTGACGGCGGAGTTCACGTCATGGCCGATCAGGTCCATGAGTTCGAACGGTCCCATGCGGAAGCCGCCGGCGTCGCGCATAATGGCGTCGATGGTCGCGACATCGGCCGCGCCTTCCTCGAGCAGGCGCAAGCCCTCTGCATAGAACGGGCGCGCGACGCGATTGACGATGAAGCCGGGTGTCGAGGTGGCGTGGACCGGCTCCTTCTTCCAGGCGCGTGCGGTCTCGAACAGGATGTCGAGGACGGCACGGCTGGACGCCAGGCCGGAAACGATCTCCACGAGCTTCATGATCGGCGCCGGGTTGAAGAAATGCAGGCCGGCGACTCTTTCCGGTCGCTTCAGGCCCGCGGCGATCGCCGTCACCGACAGGGAGGAGGTGTTGGTGGCGAGGATCGCGTCTGCTGCGACGATCTCCTCCAGCGAAGCGAAGACGCTCCGCTTCACGTCGAGATTCTCGATGATCGCCTCGACGACAAGACGGGCGTCCTTAAGCGCGTCGAGTGAGGGCGCCACGACGAGGCGCCCGGCGATAGCCTCACGTTCTTGCGCTCCCAGCCGCCCCTTCTCGACCAGCTTGTCGAGACCCGCGAGCACCCCGGCCCGGCCCTTTTCGGCCGCCCCTTCCTTGGCGTCGAACAGCCGCACCAGGTGGCCCGCCTGGGCCGCGACCTGGGCAATCCCCGCGCCCATCGCGCCCGCGCCGATCACGGTAACAACGTCTGTCTTGGAAAGCGCGCTCATACCTGCGTCCTACCGATTGCGATCGACGCCCGGCCGCCTGTCCTGCCGCCGGCAACGAAATTGAGGGCTTCGGGAATGGCTTCGAAGGGGAACTGGCGAGCGATCCGCGGCTTGAGCAGGCCCTGCCGCCAGAGATCGAACAGTTCCGCCTGAGCCGCCTTCAGGCGGTCCGGCGCGCGACGGCGGTACTGGCTGAGGTCAAGCCCGAGAATTCCGATGTTCTTCAGGAGCAGGTAGTTGACCTTGACCGTCGGAATGTCGCCCGCCGCAAAGCCGATCACCACCAGACGCCCGCTCCACGCGGTTGCCCGCAGCGCAGCGGAGAGAAATTCCCCGCCGATCGGGTCGAGCACGACGTCGGCGCCCTGACCGTCGGTCGCCTCCAGAACCTGCGAACGCACGGCCTCGCGCAAATCCGGTCCCGAGAGGTCGATGGCGGCGTCCGCACCGGCGTCGAGAATGGCCTGCCGGTCGGCATCCGATCGGAAAGCTCCGAGCACCCGGGTCGCACCCAGCGCCCGGGCGATCTGGACGGCGGCGAGACCGACCGCGCCCCCGGCGCCTCCGACAAGCACGGTCTCGCCGCGCCTGAACCCGCCGCGCTCGACCAACGCGAAGTAAGCCGTGAGATAGGCACCGCACAGCAGGGCTGCCTGATCGAGCGGAACATCGTCAGGAACAGCGTAGAATTCGCCGACCTTGGCGATGGCCTGTTCGGCAAATCCACCATTCAGGACGTACGCGGCGAGGCGATCGCCGGCCTTGCAGCCGGTCACGCCGGCCCCGATGCTCCGGACCGTGCCGGCGAACTCCATGCCCGGCGTAAACGGAGCCGGTGGAATGTTCTGGTAGCGGCCGGAAACGACGAGCGTATCCACGAAGCCGACGCCCGCGGCCTCTACATCGACGACGATCTCATCCTGCCCCGGAACGAGGTCCGGCAGGTCTTCTATCTTCATGTCGTTGGGAGAACCAAGCTCCCATACACGGTAACTGCGCATGAGAACCCCCTAATTGGCCCATATATACAGGTGAGAATTTCCGAGAACGGGCGCGGGGCCCGGCTCTCCGTTGCTGCGAAACTGCGGAGCGATGGGAACCGGCAGCGCCGGAAGCTCGATTTCGCCGTTACCGGGCCCGCGATCAAACAATCCGCGGGCCTGGACATGGATGTCGGCGACGGCCTCTTCGAGGGTCGCCACGACCGAGCAGCAAACGTCGCGGCCTGCAAAGGCTGACTGCCACTCTGCTGCGGTTTTGCGTCGAACGATGTCCGCTATCGCCTCCATCGTATCGTTCATGGGGGCGTCTGGCGCGACGAGGTTCTCGGGAAGGGCGATGACCTTCGTGAATTCCGACCAGAATTTGTCCTCGATCGGAGCGGCCGCGATGAACCTGTCGTCGGCCGTACGAAAGATCTGGTAGCGGGGGGAGCCGCCGGTGACGAGATCGCTGCCGCTGGCAGGCCAGCCGCGCCCGGCAAATCCTGCGCTGAGACCCCAGGAAAGATAGGCGAACAAGTTCTCTGTCATCGCGATGTCGATGTGCGAGCCCTGGCCCGTCACATCACGCTGACGCAGCGCCAACAGGATGTTGATCATGGCCGGGAGAGCACCGCCGGCGATGTCGCCTGCGAGAAATGGCGGGAGTATTGGGGCGCCGTCATTTCCGTGCGACAGGCCAAGCAGACCGGCCTCAGCCTGGAAGTTCACGTCGTGACCGGCTTTTTGCGCTTTCGGCCCCGTCTGGCCCCAGCCGGTGATGGAGCAATAGATAAGGCGAGGATTGACCTTGCGCAGCTCATCATAGCCGAGACCGAGCCGCTCCATCACCCCGGGTCTGAACTGTTCGAGAAGCACGTCCGCCTTCTCGATCAGGGGCCGGAGCCTTTCCTTTGCGTCCGGCGATTTCAGATCGAGTGCGATCGATTCTTTTCCACGGTTGAGCATGGCAAAGAGGAGGCTTTCGCCGTCGATCACCGGTTCGTAGGAACGCATCGCGTCGCCACCATCCGGCCGTTCGATCTTGATGACGCGCGCCCCCGCCTGCGCCAGCATCAGGCTCGCCAACGGCCCGGGAAGGAGCGTGGAGAAATCAAGGACAAAAAGGTCGTTGAGTGGCGGCATTCGGTTCCCTCGAAAGCAAGCTGCCGATCAATTGTCGGCAAACTTCGGTGAGCGCTTTTCGATGAAAGCGGTGATGCCCTCCTGGGCGTCGCCGGACTGGAACGCGAGGGTCGAGATTTCCGCCTCGATCTTCAGCCCCTCATGGAGCGGCGTCGAAAGGGCGCGCTTCACAGCTTCGCGGGCATAGGACAGTGCCACGAGGCTGAAGCCGGAGAATTCTCGGGCAAAGGCGAATGCATCCGCCAACCGGTTCTCCTCGCTGACAAGGCGATGCACGAGGCCGATCGCCTGCGCCTCCTCCGCCCGAACCGTGCGGCCGGTCATGATCATTTCGAGCGCCCTTGCCTCGCCGACGACGCGCGGCAGCCGCTGGGTGCCGCCGTAGCCCGGCATCAGCCCGAGCTTGATTTCCGGAAGTGCTACCGCCGCGCGCGGCGTCGCCAGCCGGAAGGTCGAGGCAAGCGCCAGCTCCAGACCGCCGCCGAAGGCGTAGCCGTTGATGAGCGCGACCGAAGGGATACGTAGCGCGTCGAGCTTGGCGAAGGTCGCTTGGCCACGCTCGGCCTTGCGCTTCTTCGCGATAAGATCGATCCCGACCATCTCCTTGACATCGGCGCCGGCGCAAAATGCTTTTTCCCCGGCGCCGGTGATGATGAGCGCGCGCACATTCATCTCGCCTGCTTTGTCGATCGCCTCGGAAATCTCTCCGATCGTCTCGGCGTTCAGCGCATTGAGCGCCTCGGGACGATTGAGAGTGAGTACGGCGAATTCTTCCTGTTGCGTGAGTTCGACGGCCATGTGGTCCTCGCTGTTCGTTTGATTTCAGTTGGCCGCTTTGAGCAGTTCGCGGGCGATGACGAGCTGCTGGATCTGCGTTGTGCCTTCGAAGATGCGGAAGAGGCGGACGTCGCGGTAGAAGCGCTCGACCGGATATTCGGCCATGTAGCCGGCGCCGCCGAATATCTGCACGGCTCGGTCTGCGACGCGTCCAACCATCTCGGATGCGAACATTTTCGCACAGGCGGCCTGCCGGGTGACGTTCTCGCCGCGGTCGCGCCGCGCCGCCGCATCGAGGATCATGCAGCGCGCTGCGTAAGTATCGGCCTCACTGTCGGCCAGCATCGCCTGGATGAGCTGGAACTCGGCGATCGGCTGGCCGAACTGCTTGCGATCCTTCGCATAGGCGACCGATTCCTGGATCAGGCGATCGGCGATGCCGGCGCAAAGAGCCGCGATGTGAAGGCGCCCCTTGTCGAGCACCTTCATGGCGGTGCGAAAACCGTTGCCTTCCTGGTTGCCGAGCAACGCTGTGGCAGGCACGCGGCAGTCCTCGAAGATTACGTCACAGGTCAGTGCGCCGCGCTGACCCATTTTCTTGTCCGGCTGGCCGAGCTTAATGCCGGGCGTCCCCGCTTCGACGAGGAAACAAGAGATGGAATCGGCTTTGCGTTCCGGCGCGGTGCGCGCCATCACGCTGAACAGGCCGGCTGTCTGGGCGTTGGTGATGTAGCGCTTGGTGCCGTTCAGGATGTAGTGGTCGCCGTCCTTGCGCGCCGTGGTGCGCAGCGCCATCGCATCCGAGCCGGCGTCGGGCTCGGTCAGCGCGAAGGAGCCGATCAGGTCGCCGGACGCGAGTGCGGGAAGATATTTCTCTTTCTGCTCCTGCGATCCCGCGATGACGATCGACTGCGAACCGATGCCGATATTGGTGCCGGCGACGGAGCGGAAAGCGGGCGAGGCGCGCCCGAGTTCGAACACGACGCGGACCTCCTCCTCCATCGACAGGCCGAGACCGCCGAAATCTTCGGCGATCGAGATGCCAAAAAGTCCGAGCTCCTTCATTTCCCGAACGACGTCGTCGGGGATCGCATTCGTCTCGACGACCTCGACCTCGCGCGGGATCAGCCGCTCCGTCACGAGGCGGCTTACGGTCTCCAGGAGCAGATTGAAGGTGTCAGTATCCAGGGCCATCGGAGCCCTCCTTCCAAAATAAAAATCGACTTAGCGCGCGATGAGGTCGCGGCTGATGACCTGTCTTTGGATCTGGTTGGTGCCCTCCCAGATCTGGGTAATCTTCGCTTCCCGCATCAGGCGCTCGACACGGTTGCCGCGGACATAGCCGTGCCCTCCGAACACCTGGACGGCGTCCGTCGTCATCCGCATGGCGAGATCGGACGCCTTGACCTTGATCGTCGAGGCTTCGACGCTGATGTCGGAGACCCCCTGGTCGACCAGGCTGCCGACGTGATCGAGAAGGACACGGGCGGAGAGCAACTCGATGGCGAGATCGGCCAGCATGAAGGCGATCGCCTGATGGCCGATGATTTTCTTGCCGCCCTGCTGGCGCTCGTTCGCATAGGCGACGGCGTCGTTGAAGGCGGCCGACGCGATGCCGAGCGCCTGAGCCGCGACGCTCGGGCGCGACTTGTTGAGAACGTTGAGCATGATCTTCATGCCGTCGCCGGGATTGCCGAGAAGGTTGGCGCGCGGAATACGGCAGTCGGTGAAGGCGAGTTCGGCGGTGGAGGAAGCATTCACGCCCATCTTCGCTTCCAGACGAACCGTCTCGAAGCCGGGCGTGCCCTTCTCGATGATCACCGCCGAGACACCCTTGCCAGAGTCTTCGAGCTCGCTCCACTTGCCGAAGAGCAAGAGCACGTCGGCGACGTCGCCGGTGGTGATGAAGATCTTGCCGCCATTGACGACGATATCGTCGCCGTCAGGCTGGAATCGGGTACGGATGTTCGAGCCGTCGGAGCCGGCATGCGGCTCGGTGATGGCCATGGCGCCCAGCCCACCTTCGGCGATAATCGGCAGAAAGCGCTGCTTTTGTTCCTCCGTGCCGAATTCGAGGATCGGTTTGACGACGGCGCCGGTCGTCCCGAAAATGATCCCGGTCGATGCGCATGCCTCGGAGATGATCCGGACGATCTCGATGAAGCAGCGATAGCTGACCGGCGAGCCACCATACTCTTCGGGAACGAAGATACCGTTCAGACCGACTTCCTTGAAGACCCCGAAGTTCTCCCAGGGGAATTCCTTGTGCTCGTCGAGCCTGTCGGCGTTGGGCGCGAGCACTTCGGTGGCAAGCCGGGATACCTGCTCGATGACCATCGATTCTTCAGCAGACCAGTTTCGCGTCTGCTCGAAATGGGTGAACAGCTTCATATTCCAAAATCCAATCGTCGTTTGGGAATGCAGTCAGCACCGCCCGCGCCTCGACTGCGCGGGCGGCATTGCGCCCGCGTTCAGCGCAGCAAGGGGCATTCGCTCTCGGCGACGGGACGGAACGCCTGGTCGGCCGGGATCGTTGCGAGTTGCTTGTAGAGGTCCCAGGGGCCTTTCGACTCTTCGGGCTTCTTCACCTCGAAGAGGAACATGTTGTGCAGCTTCCGCCCGTCCTTGCGGATCGTGCCCTTCCCGAAGGCCTCGTCTTCCGTCGGAAGTTCTTCCATCTTGGCAACGACGGCCTTGCCATCGGCTTTCGACCCGGTGGCGGCGAGCGCCTTGAGGTAGTGGAGCGTCGACGCATAGGCGCCGGCATGGACCTGGCTCGGCATCTTTCCGCCGGCGCGCTCGGCGAAGCGCTTGGAGAAAGCGCGGGTGTTGTCGTTGAGATCCCAATAGAACGCTTCGGTAACAACGAGACCTTGCGAGGCCTTGATGCCGAGGCTGTGGACGTCGGTGATGAAAACAAGGAGACCGGCGAGCCTGATGCCGCTCGAGGTGAGGCCGAATTCGGCCGCCTGCTTCACGGCATTTATCGTGTCCGCTCCGGCATTGGCGAGGCCGATGACATTGGCGCCGGAAGACTGCGCCTGCAGCAAGAAGGAGGAAAAATCGGGGGTATTGATCGGATGGCGGGCTGCGCCCAGCACCTTGCCGCCGGCCGCTTGCACAAACCGGGAGGTGTCGCGCTCCATGGCGTGGCCGAACGCATAGTCGGCCGTTAGGAAGAACCATTTGTCGCCGCCGGAGCGGGCGAGCGCGTCACCGGTCCCCTTGCTCAGCGCGTAAGTATCATAGGTCCACTGGACGGTGTTCGTTGAACACGCCTTGTTGGTGATGTCGGAGCTTGCCGGGCCGGACGCGAGAAAGACCTTGTTGCTGTCGCTTGCCAACTTGACGACCGCTAGCGCAACGGCAGAACTCGCCGCATCGACGACGGCGGCGACGCCATCCTGGTCGAACCATTTGCGGACGACTGCCGAGCCTACGTCGGGCTTGTTCTGGTGGTCAGCGGAAATCACCTCGATCTTGAAATCGGGATGCGTCTTCTGGAATTCCTCCGCCGCCATCTGAGTGGCGATGACCGAACCCTTTCCCGACAGGTCGGCGTAAGGGCCGCTCAGATCGGTCAAGACGCCTAGCTTGACAGTCGTTTCGGCCCAGGCAGGGCCGTGACACGACATGAGTGCGCACGCGAGCAAAAGACCTTTCAGTTTCATTGCATTTCCTCCCTGGAAAAGCGCCACGTTGGGCCGCGATCGGCAGCCTATCGAAACGCGGCAGATAATGTCAATATGTTGATTGATTTTTGCTACGCGCCGATCGCTCAATTCAAAGCGCAAGACCGATGGAAATGCCTCGACAGGTCTTGTGTTGCCGTTAATTCGTGATCTTTTATCGCACTTTCACCGACCGGGCGCTCACGCATCGCGTGCGATCTAAAGCAAACATGTTGATATAAATTGGCAAATTTTCAGGGCGAGCGACTCCGTTGCTGCGCGACGGCGCGTCGCGTCAGGCAACAGCGCTCAACCTGTCAGGCGCCGAACCTCAAAGAACCCTGCGAGCGCTGGCGCGTGCGCACGGCAAGGTTTGATCGCTCCCATCGGCATGAGCGCGATGAACGCCCATCGATGGGCGGCCGGGTTTCGTTAAAACCCGACCGACGGCGCGCGTCATATGCCGAGATAGGCGCGCTGAACTTCCGGGCTCTTCGCCATTTCGGCGGCGGCGTCTTCGGCAACGATCGAGCCGCCTTCGAGAATGTAGGCATGATCCGCGATCGCCAGCGCAGTCTCGGCATTTTGCTCGACCAGCAGGATGTTGACTCCGGTTTCCGAGATCTGGCGGATGAGATCGGCGATCCGGTCGACAACCGCCGGCGCCAGCCCGATGGTCGGCTCGTCGAGGAGCAGGATGCGTGGAGCGCTCATGAGCGCCCGCGCCACTGCGATCATCTGCTGCTGTCCACCGCTGAAGGTTCCGGCGGGTGTCGACAGGCGATCGCGCAGTTCCGGAAAGAGCTCCAGCACGCGATCGAAGTCGCGCTTGACGGCAACCGAGTCGGAGCGGGCAAATGCCCCAAGCTCGAGGTTCTCGAGCAGCGTCATTTCACCGAAGAGCCGACGGCCCTCCGGAACAACGGACAGGCCCTTGGCGACCAGTCTGTCCGGCGGCAAGCCGGTGACATCCTCACCGAAGAGGTGCACCTTCCCCGATGTCGGTCGGACCAGCCCGCAGATCGTCTTGATCAGCGTCGACTTACCGGCGCCGTTGGCGCCGACGATCGTGACGACCTGCCCCTCTCGAACGGCCAGGTCAACGTTGACGATCGCGGGCACGACGCCGTAGCTCGCCGAGAGTTTGGATACCGATAGCGGCGTCGCGTCAGTGGTCATGGCGGTGCCCCAGGTAAGCGTCGATGACTTGTCTGTCGGCGCGGATCTGCGCGGGCGAGCCGGTCGCAAGATGCTGGCCATGGTGGAGGACGGTGATGCGGTCGCAGACCTTCATCACCGCCTTCATATTGTGCTCGACGAGCAGGACCGAGCTGCCGAACTCGTCACGGACGCGCTGCAGGACGGTGAGCGTGTTCGTCACCTCCGTCTGGTTGAGACCTGTCAGCGGCTCGTCGAGGCAGAGCAGCCGGGGCCGCGGGGCAAGGGCGATGCCAATTGACACGAGCCGCTGCAGGCCATGCGGGAGTGTCCCGGCCTCTTCCGAAAGATAGGCCGTCAGGCCGAGCATGGCAGCCGTCTCCTCCATCCTTTGCCGCCTTGCGGCGGCGTCCGAGACCCAGTGGATGGTGCCGAGCAGGATGTTGTCGCGAACTGTCATGCTGCGCATGAGACTGCCGTGCTGGAAGGTTCGCACGAGCCCCTTGCGACTGATCGTGAGCGGCGAGCGGCCGGTACAGTTCTCGCCGAAGACATAGAGATCACCAGCAGTCGGTTTGTAGAAACCGCTGATGAGATTGAACGTGGTGCTCTTGCCGGCCCCGTTCGGGCCGATGAGGCCGAGGATTTCGCGGGGGCGGATTTCGAGATCGAGCCCCGATACGGCGACCAGGCCGCCGAAGCGCTTGGTCAGTCCTTGCGTTTTCAGGATGGGTTGATCAGCGGTTTGCATACTGGCCCTCCTTCCTGGCGAGCTGCGGCAAACGCGGGCGGGTTGCCAGTCGACGGTAGAGGCCGACGATGCCCTTTGGCAGCAAAAGGACGGCAAGCACGATTGAAGCGCCGTAGAAGATATGCTCCTGACCGCCGAGGCCGAGCGCATAGCTGCCCAGAACGACTAGGAGGACCGTGCCGACGAGCGGACCAACGATGCTATCTTCTCCGCCCACTTTCACATAGGCAAGTGCGAACGCAGCAACGAGGAAGCTGAAGTCGCCGGGGCTGATGACGTTGTTGACGAAGGCGTGCAGCCCGCCGGCAATGCCGGCTGCGAAGGACGCTATGGCGAAGCAGGCGATCTTGCAGACCAGAATGTTGAGGCCGACGCTTCTCGCAATGTTCTCATTCTCGCGAATAGCGACCAGGATTCTGCCGAAGTCGGATCGCTCGATGATGTGGAACGCCAGGATCAGCACCCCGGAAATCGCCATCACGACGGTCGGCATCCACGCGTCGAGCGCGACCGGCGGAAAGATGCCGATCATGCCCGACGTTCCCCCGAGCGTGTCGCTCTTGGAATAGAGGATGCGGACGGCTTCGGTGAAGGCGAAGCCGATCAGCATGAAGTACGGGCCCCTGTTCCGGAGCGTCACCAACCCGAAGATGATGCTGCAGGCACAGGCAAGAAGACCGCCGAGTGCGAGGGCAACCAGGAACGGCCATCCGAGAATGGTCGTCGCCGCACCGGCACTGTAGGCGCCTATTCCGAAGAATGCGGCGGTCGCAAAGTTCAGCTCGCCAATCAGCATCACAAAGCGGAGGCTGACTGCGGTCAGCGCGGCAACGGCGATGAGGTTGACGACGCTGGCGATATACGGGTCGCGCACGAACAGCGTCGCCGCAACCGCGAGAGTGATCCCGGCGAGCCAGTGGGGTAATTTCAGATCATCCATGGCCGAGCAGTCCTTTCGGCCGCACCAGCAGGACGGCAATGACGAGAACGAAGATGGCGATGAGCGCGGAAGACGGGTCGAAGTAGAAGCCGCCGAGCGTCTCGATAGCGGCCACGAAAAGGCCGCCGAGGATAGCGCCGGGCACGCTGCCCAGACCGCCGACGATCACCGCGATGAAGCCCTTGATCAGATAATCGGCGCCGATCACCGGAGAGACGATCGAGACCGGCGCAATGAGGACGCCAGCAACAGCGGCAAGCGCTGTCGCGATCATGAAGCCGGCGAGCGCCATGCGATTGTAGGGCACGCCCTGCAGCATCGCCGCTTCGTGGTCGATGGACGCAGCCCGCAAGGCCTTGCCGAGCTTGGTGCGCGTCAAGGCCCAATAGAGCGCTCCGGTGATCGCGACGGCGGCGACGCACAGCGCGATGCGCTGGACGGTGACCGTTGCGCCGAGAATGACGACCGTGCCCGGAAGAACTTCCGGGACCGGCCGGACCGCCCCGCCGAAGACCTTCAGGAGCACACCATCGAGCAGCAGGACGAGGCCGATCGAGAGAATGAAGGATCCGACCATGTCCCGCTGGTAGAAGCGGAAGCCGAACACATAGGTGAGCAATCCAAGAGCCATCGCGGCGAGGATCGCGGCCAGGCCCGCCAGAAGATAGGCAGGGAGGACCGGCAGGCCGCTAGCGACCAGCCAGGGCATCGTATAGGCGACGATCAGCGCGGCGACGGCGAAGAGGTGGCCGTGCGCGAAGTTGACGATACGCATGACGCCGAAGATCAGCGTCAGACCGAGCGAGAAAAGAATGTAGACGGCGCCGATCTGCAGGCTCGTCAGGATAAGCTGTGTTGTTGTCTGCATCGCGAGGCAACCTCTCCCAGGGAGTGTGGATCAGTTGCCGGAGGCGGGAATGCGGCTCAGTTCAACGAGCTTCCCATCCTGGACCTGGGTGATGACGACCGGAAGCTGCATCTGCTGCTTCGAGCCGTAGTCCTTCATCCCTCCAAAACCGATCTCACCACCGTAGAACGTCCGGAAAGTGAGGTCGGGCAGAACCTTGGCGACCTCGCGCGGATCGATGCTCTGGGCCTTTTCGATGCCGGCCTTGATGGCGTAGACGGCGTCATAGGAGCCGATCTGGATCGCATTGATGGATTCACCGAGGACCGCCCGGGCTTCTTCGTTGACCTTCTTCTGATGATCGAAAACGCTCGGCCCTTCGAACGGGATCGCAGCGCCCATGTAGACGCCCTCTGCGGCGCGACCGGCCGTGGCCTGCAGGGCGTCGATGCCGGAACCAACCGGCATGACCTTCACGCCCTTCCAGCCGAGCACCTCGAGTTCACGCAGCAGCGCGCCGGCATCTGCAGGCGGCGTCGGGCCGACATCGATGATATCCGGGTTCAGCGAGGCAATACGTGCAGCCGTCGGCTGGAATTCGGTCGTGCCGCGTTCATAGAAGTCGCTGCCGACCACCTTGACGCCGACATCCTTCCAGGCCTTGTCCGCCACAACGGCCGTGTCGCGGCCCGTCGCATCGTTGGGATTGAACAGCAGGACCGTCTTTGCGTTGGGGTGCTTGCCGCTGACGAATTTCGACAGCGGCGGCAGAAGCTCGATCGGCGTATTGATCTGGGTGAAGGTCAGAGGGAATTTCGGTCCCTTGACGCTGGTGCCCCAGGCGGTCGTGAAGAGGACTACGCCCTGTCGCTCGGAGAGTGACTGCAGTGCCTGGACAGGAGCGGTGCCGATGCTTCCGCCGATGTATTTGACACCGTCACGGTTGAGCAGCGTCTGGGCAACGCGCGTTCCTTCGGCGGCGTTGTACTTATTGTCGTAGGACAGGCATTCGAAATTGTAAGTCTTGCCGCCGACCTTGGCGCCGCCGGCGGCGGCGATTTCCTGGGCAGCTTTCTTGCACAGGAAGTCGGAGCCCTTGCCCCAAAGCGCGGCAGCCCCCGACATCGGAACCGTCAGTCCGAGTTTGATGGTTTCCTGGGCCAATGCTGCCGGTGCTGCGGCAATCAGGCCTAGCGTAGAACCGAAAGCGAGTGATTTCACTACAGTAGCAATCGACATTCCATTTCCTCCGTTATCGATGGGCAGTTCCGGGGGCTGTCGTGGCTTTGCCCCTTCTTTCTCCCGGGCCGCCCAACGCCATCCCTGGCTGGCGCGATCCGGTTTCTGTTCGCTGACCAATGGGCGCGACTGCTCCTCCGCAGCCTGTCCACGGCTCCGCCTGCTTGCTCTTCGTGCGATGAGGAACGGCAATACCTTTGGCGTCGGCCATCAGCCGGGTTCGTCCCCGGGATGGCGCGGCGCTCAGGATGCTCGAAAATCTGACGATACGGGGCCGCTCTGGCCCTGCGACGGCACGCGTTCGCGAGCCCGAACGGATTTCACCCGTTTCATGCTGTTCCTCCCTCGGCATCCACGTTGGGACACTGTGCGAGACTATGAAGAAGGCGAAATGAATGTCAATATGTTGATTGATAGTTTTTTATTGACATCGCGATTGATTGTGCAGTGCGAAAACAAAGCCGGCGAAATCCCCGCTACCTGCGGGATTTGCACGGTATTTCTCGGCTGGAATCAAAATGTCTGCCTAGCGGTTCGGCACAAACTGAGCAAACATATTGACATATTGCCTCACCCTCGGTACGTCTTTCGTCACGATAGGTTCTGATCCGAACAGAACGTGGATTTCGGGAGGAAATGGTCCATGGGCGAGGCTCACTCCGCGCTCTTCAACCCTGTGCGCGTCGGCGCCGCAACATTGCCAAATCGGGTCGTGATGGGTTCGATGCATACGGGGCTGGAATGCCACCCCGAGCGCTTCAACGAGCTCGCCCGCTTCTACGCCGAACGCGCCAAGGGCGGCGTCGGCCTCATCGTCACCGGCGGTTTCGCGCCGACTTTCGCCGGGCGCATGAAGGACGAGCCGGGCACTTTCGAGCTCGAGAGCCAGGTCGAGGATCATCGCAAGATTGCCGATGCGGTTCACGCCGCCGGCGGAAGCATCCTGCTGCAGATCCTGCATGCGGGGCGCTACGGGTATCATCCCGCGATCGTCGCCCCCTCCGCGATCAAGTCGCCGATCAATCGCGACAGCCCGCGTGAGCTTTCGGCATCCGAGATCGAAGAGACGATTTCGGCCTACGCCAATACCGCCCGGCTTGCCATCGCGGCCGGTTATGACGGCGTCGAGATCATGGGTTCGGAAGGTTACCTGATCAGCCAGTTCCTCGCGACGCGCACCAACGCACGCGAAGACGAATGGGGTGGATCGCTCGAAAACCGCGCCCGGTTTCCGCTGTCTGTCGTCAGGGCGGTACGCGCAGCACTCGGTGACAAGGCCATCCTGTCCTACCGCATCTCTGCGCTGGAACTGATCGAAGGCGGCTTGAGCGATGACGAGACGGTCTGGCTCGCCGGCGAAGTCGAGAAAGCCGGCGCCGACTGTCTGTCGACGGGGATCGGCTGGCATGAATCGACGGTTCCCACCATTGCCGGCGTCGTTCCTCATGCCGCTTTCGCGGAAGCGACGCGACGCATCAAGGCGGCAGTTCGGATTCCCGTAACGGCGAGCAACCGCATCAACCTGCCCGAGGATGCCGAACGCCTGATCGCAGACGGCTCGGCCGACCTGATTTCGATGGCGCGGCCATTCCTGGCCGACGCTGCCTTCGTCAACAAGGTGAAGGAAGGTCACCCCGACCTGATCAACATTTGCATCGCCTGCAACCAGGCTTGCCTCGATCATTACTTCACCGACCAGGTGATCAGTTGCCTTGTCAATCCGCGCGCCGCGCGGGAAGGCGAGTTCTCTGATCTTCCCGCGGAACGGTCGAAGCGGATCGCCGTCGTCGGCGGTGGCGTCGCGGGGATTTCCGCAGCGCTAGAGGCCGGCCGGCGGGGACACGACGTCACGCTCTATGAGGCGGCGCCGGAAATTGGCGGGCAGTTCGTGCTGGCCGCGCGTGTTCCGGGCAAGGAAGATTACGGCCGGGCGATCGAAAGCTTCAAGCGTCAACTCGATGATGCCGGCGTCCACATCCGCACGGGGCAGCGCGTCAGCATCGACGCGCTCGGGCGCGAGAACTTCGATGACGTCATCGCCTCGACAGGAGTAGCCCCTCGCCTTCTCGACATTCCAGGCGGGGACGATCCGCGTGTCGTCGGTTACACCACCATCCTCGACGGATCGGTGAAGGCCGGAGAACGGGTCATCGTCATCGGCGCCGGCGGCATCGGTCATGATGTGGCGCTCTTCGTCGGGCTTGGCGACGATCACGAGCAACAGTCCGTCGATGCGTTCGAAGAGCGGTGGGGCTTCAAGGGAAAGCCGCGCCCTCACCTGTCACGACGCACTGTAACGATGCTCAAGCGCTCTCCGGGTTCCTTTGGCCGCACGCTCGGCAAGAGCACCGGCTGGATCCTGCGCAAGGAGTTGAAGGATCTCGGCGTCCGCCAGATCGGCGATGCGAAATATCTGAAGATCGATGCGGAGGGGCTTCACATCGAGGTCGAGGGCAAGGTGGAGGTGCTTGCTTTCGATACGCTCGTGGTCTGCGCCGGGCAGGAATCGGTCCGCGGCCTGGCCGATGAATTGGAGGCGCGTGGGCAGGCCGTGCATGTCATCGGCGGCGCCAAGCTCGCCGGCGAGCTCGATGCGAAGCGGGCAATCTACGAAGGCGCCCTGGTCGGGAACCAGGTCTGACCCCCGTCGAAACGCGGCGGCAGGATTTCGTCGGGCGGGGAACAGCAGCCGTGCTCCACCCCCGACGCTGAAGAAAGTGAAACTTTCAGGAGGAAAATGTGACACTGAATCTCGACGCGGATTTCCTAAAGCGACGGCCAGCCAACTACCGTCCCCTCACGCCGCTGAATTTTCTTTTGCGCGCGGCCGACGTGTTTCCGGACCGCGTGGCGATCATCCACGGCGACGAGCGCTACACCTGGCGCGAATACGCTCATCGCTGCAAGCAGCTCGCTTCGGCGCTCATGCGCACCGGTATTCGTAAGGGCGACGCGGTCGCGATCCTCTCGCCGAACACGCCGGCCATGCTTGAAGCCCATTTCGGCGTGCCCATGTCTGGCGGTCTCCTCAACACGCTGAACATCCGGCTCGACGCGGCCGCGATAGCCTTCATCCTCGAGCATTGCGAGGCCAAGGTCTTCCTCGTCGACAAGCAGTTCAGCAGCGTCGCCGGTGAGGCCCTTGCTCTGATGAAGAGCAAGCCGGTGGTCGTCGATATCGAGGACACGCTTGCCGAGGGCGGCGAGCGCATCGGCTACTACACCTATGAGGAATTTCTGAAGCGTGGTCACGCCGAGGAACCGACCTATTGGCCGGAAGACGAATTCGAAGCGCTGTCTCTGAACTACACCTCGGGCACCACAGGCAATCCCAAGGGCGTGCTCTATCATCACCGCGGCGCCTACCTCATCTCCCTCGGACAGCTTCTGCACCATAAGATGGATGCGGACTCCGTCTACCTGTGGACGCTGCCGATGTTTCACTGCAACGGCTGGTGCTTCTCCTGGGCGATCGCGGCCGTTGGCGGTACGCATGTCTGCCTGCGCAAGGTCGTTCCGGAAGACATCTTCGCGGCGATCGAAACCCACGGCGTGACGCATCTGTGCGGTGCGCCGACGGTGCTCGGCATGCTGATCGACAGCGGAAAAGCCGCAGGCCGGAAGCTGGATCGGCCTGTTGCGGTGATGACGGCAGGTGCTGCCCCGCCAGCCGCCGTGATCAAGGAGACCGAGGCTCTCGGCTTCGTCGTCCGTCACGTCTATGGCTCGACGGAGCTTCACAGCGTCACGACGCTTTGCGACTGGCACCGCGAGTGGGACGACCTGCCGGTCGATGAGCGATCGAAGAAGATGGCGCGTCAGGGCGTGAGGACCGCTGTGACCGACGCCATGATGGTGGCCGATCCCGTCACTCTGGAGCCCGTCCCGCACAATGGCGCGGCGATCGGTGAGGTCCTTTTCCGCGGCAGCTTCGGCATGAAGGGTTATCTCAAGAACCCCGAAGCCACCGAGGAGGCCTTTGCAGGTGGCTGGTATCACACCGGCGACCTCGCTGTGGTCCACGAAGACGGCTACATCGAGATCAAGGACCGAACCAAGGACATCATCATTTCCGGCGGCGAGAACATCTCGTCGATCGAGATCGAGGATGTGCTGTTCCAGCATCCGGTCGTCTCCTATGCCGCGGTCGTTGCCATGGCCAACGACCGCTGGGGTGAGCGCCCTTGCGCTTTCGTCGAACTCAAGCCCGGCAGTTCAAACCAGACGACCGAAAAGGAGCTGCTCGATTTTTGTCGCGCGCGTCTCGCCAAATACAAGGTGCCCGATCGCGTGATCTTTGGGCCGATCGAAAGAACGGCCACCGGGAAGGTGCAGAAATTCAGGCTGCGCCATCTCGTCCAGGAAACCGAAAAGAGCGCGTGACGCTCAAGAGTGGAGATTTTACATGAGAGGTTTGAAGGAGCGCGTCGCGGTCGTGACCGGCGCTGCGGGCGGTATCGGTCGCGCCATCTGCGAGCGGTTCGTCGATGAGCGCGTCAAGCTCGTCGCGGCCGACGTCAACGAGGCATCGCTTGCCGGGTTCGCCGAAGAGCTTCGCGCGCGCGGCGGGGATGTGCTGCCGCTGGCATTCGACATCACTGGTTACGAGGCCGTCGAGGCGGCCGTCGGCAAAGCGGTCGCCCATTTCGGCAAGATCGACATCTTGGTCAACAATGCTGGCTGGGATATTGCAAAGCCCTTCCTCGAAACCGAGCCCGAGCTGTGGGACAAGATCATCGCGATCAACCTGCGCGGTCCGCTCAACCTGCACAAGGCGGTGCTGCCGCATCTGATCGCCGCCGGCGGCGGCAAGGTCATCAACATCGCATCGGATGCCGGGCGCGTCGGCTCGTCGGGAGAATCCGTCTATGCCGCGTGCAAGGGCGGTTTGATTGCGTTCTCCAAGACCGTGGCGCGGGAGTGCGCGCGTGACAACGTCCGCGTCAACGTCGTGTGCCCCGGCCCGACCGACACTGCGCTGCTACGCTCCTTCGTCGGCGAGGGTGAATACGGGCAGAAGATCTACGACAAGCTTCAGAAGGCGATCCCGCTGAAGCGGCTCGGCCAGCCGGACGATATTCCGGGCATGATCGCCTTCTTCGCCAGCAGCGATGCGGATTTCATCACCGGCCAGGTCATCAGCGTGTCTGGTGGCCTGACGATGCACGGTTAAGGAGCGCGAGATGGATTACCAGGATATCACCTACGAGGTCCGCGAGGCCGCGGCCTGGATCACGATCAACCGGCCGGAAAAGTACAACGCCTTCCGGGGTCAGACCTGCGAAGAGCTGATCCATGCCATCAACAAGGCTGGCTGGGACAAGGAGATCGCAGCAATCGTCCTGACAGGCGCCGGCGCAAAGGCGTTCTGCACCGGCGGCGACCAGTCCGCTCATGACGGCGCCTATGACGGGCGCGGCACGATCGGTCTGCCGGTCGAGGAACTGCAGAGCCTGATCCGCGATGTGCCGAAGCCCGTGATTGCGCGCGTCAACGGCTTTGCGATCGGCGGCGGCAACGTGCTGGTCACCTGCTGCGATCTAGCCATCGCCTCGTCGACGGCCGTCTTCGGACAGGTCGGGCCCAAGGTCGGCTCCGTGGATCCGGGCTTCGGGACCGCACTTCTCGCCCGCGTCGTCGGCGAGAAGAAGGCGCGCGAGATCTGGATGCTGTGCCGTCGCTACCCGGCGGACCAGGCTCTTCAGATGGGTCTCGTCAACGCCGTCGTCCCTCCGGAAGAGCTCGACCAGGAGGTCGACCGTTGGTGCGCCGAGATCGCGGCGCTCAGCCCGACCGCGATCGCGATCGCCAAGAAGTCCTTCAACCTGGACTCCGAGTCGATCCGCGGGATTTCCGGGATGGGGATGCAGGCGCTCAGCCTGTTCTACCAGACCGAGGAATCGAGGGAGGGCGTGAAGGCTTTCCTCGAGAAGCGCGCCCCCAAGTTCCGCTGACGGGGCACACGGCCATCTGCCTCATTCAACGCGATGCAGGAAGGGTAATCGGCATGCAAACGATCGATATCGAGGGATCGTCGATCGAGTACGCCTGGTTCAGCCCCAAGGCCAAGGAGAGCGATCGGCCGCGACAGCCGCCGATCGTTTTCCTGCATCACGGCTTTGGTTGCGTTGCGGATTGGAAGGGCTTTCCGCAGAAGGTGTCGGACACCACGGGCCATCCTGCACTGGTCTATTCCCGCCTGGGATGCGGCGGCTCGTCGCCATCTCCCAAGCCTCATGACGGAAACTATCTTCACGAGGAGGCGCGGCAATTGCTGCCGCGCCTCCTCGATGCGCTCGGTGTCGACCAATGCCATCTTTATGGCCATAGCGATGGTGCGACGATCGCGCTCCTGTTCGCATCGGCGTTTCCTTGTCGGTCAATATCGGCCGTCGTCGAGGCGCCGCACGTCTTTGCGGAGCAGGTCACGCTCGATGGCGTTGCTGCGATGACCGAGCGGCTCGAGGTGGATCCGTCGCTGAGGCAGAAGCTCGCCCGCTATCACAGCGACCCTGTTGCCGCCTTCCAGGGATGGGCGCGCCCATGGTCGCTTCCGCAATTCCGCAACTGGACGATTGTCGGCGAACTTGACAAAATCAGCCTACCGTTGCTTGTGATTCAAGGCTCCGCTGATCCATTTGGCACAATGGAACATGCGCGCTTGATTGCCAGGTATGCTGGGCGGGCGGTGTCGATTCTGGAGCTCCCTGCGAGCGGCCACAATCCTCATATTGATGCTGAACAGCTCACCCTCGATGCGGTGGCCGAGTTCCTGCATGGTGTGGAGAATGATGCAGAATGCAGCGCTCGGCAAGACTTGTAGGATGTTCAAGCAGGTTTCTGCAGCTTCAGGTCTCGGATATAGTGGAAGACAGACGTTGTGAGCAATACAGATTTAAAGACCAGAAGGGCGCCGACGCTCCCACGGTATGATCTCGATGGAGTATCGAAACACGAAATGGCTGGACCGCACCGCACATCTGCTCCCGTTCGTCGTCGTCGACAGGCAAATGATCAGGCGGAGCCCATCGATCATGTCGCGCCGCAGCGGTCTTCGACGCGCAACGCCGGAAACGACCAGCTCAACAACCGCTTGTTCTTCCGGCTCTTCCAGCTGGGCAACGAATTGCAGCGGAAGTCGGTACAGCAACTCGGCATCACCACGGTGCAGTGGGCCCTCCTCGGCGCCCTCTCCCAGGGGAAGTTCGCGGACGGCATCCCGTTCGGGCAGCTCGGTGACTACCTCGTCGTGACGCGGCAGAATCTCGACAGTATGATCAAGCGACTCGAGCGGGATGGCCTTGTGCAGCGTGCAGCGGGTTACCGGCAACGGGGACAAGCGCGCTCGCCTCGTCCAGCTTACACCGTGTGGACAGAATTACTGGAACGAGACGCTTCAACGGATCTATCAGTTTTACGACCAGGCGACGTCCCACTTCTCGTTCGACGATCGCGTGGCATTTGTCCACTATATCAATCAGCTTCAGAAGGATCTCGGCAGTGTCGATCAGCCGCCGGAAGAGGTCCCCAAGCGAAACGGCAGCTGATCACCTGTCAATTGCGCAGGTCCCGATCCTATTGAATGAGAGGCTGCGGCACGGCCGCAGCCAGCCAGTGCGGTCAGCCCGACGCGGCCTGCAATCAGCGAAACCAATAATCTAAGCGGAGGAATTCGAATGGCAAAAGGCTACTGGATTGCATTGGTCGATATCGACGATATCGAGGCCTACAAGGCTTACGTGACGGCGAACGCGATCCCGTTCAGGAAATACGGCGCTCGCTTCATTGTGCGCGGCGGCGCTGCGAACAATGTCGAAGGAACGGTGCGATCCCGCACGGTGGTCATCGAATTCCCTGACTATCAAAGCGCGCTCGACTGCTACCACTCGCCCGATTACGCGCAAGCCAAGGCTCTCCGCGTCGACGTTTCAAAGGCGGATATCGTGGTTGCCGAAGGCTATGACGGTCCGCAGCCGGACCCGACCACGTCGACGCAGTAATGTCATCGGTTCAAGAGTAGCTTGGCCGAGGACGGCCAAGGCTCAATCGGCTCTCCCATGGAGAGAGCCGATTATTCGTTTTGCTATTGAGGCCCACTCACAAGGTGCCCCGCCGAAGATGGATACCACATGTTCGAATCGTGTACGGCGCGCTCTGAAGGCTGTCGTCATTCGACATCCGCTTGCGTTGCCAAGGGATGCCGCGCCGGTAGTGCCACCATCAGGCCCCATGAACCTCCATCGGAAGAGAAGGGTCCGCTGCCCATTCTTCGAGGGACGCGTCATAGACCGCAACATCCTGCTCGCCGAGCAAAGTCAGGGCCAGCGCATCGGCACAGGCAGCAATTCCTCCGCCGCAATACATCACCTTGCGGCCGGGGCGTAAAAGAACCTCCGAGAGCCGTTGCTGAAGAGCGGGAATTGATAGGAAGCGGCCGGAAGCAGGATCGACGAGGGAGGATGCGGGCACATTCAGGCTTCCGGGGATTCTGCCTGGACGGGCGTAGCTTTTGGTTTCTGTCGCTTTGAAGTCGCTCGCATCGAGGGCGTTGACGAGGCAGGCGCCGCCCTGTTCCACGAGGAGCCGCACTTCGCTCTTCCCGACAAAGAGTTCCGGCCGATCCCGCGGCACGAAGGCCGGAGCGGTGACTTTCTGAGACGGTTCGGCAGTCGTCGGCCGGCCTTCTGTGGTCCGGGCAGCAAATCCGTCGTCCAGAACGGCTGCCTGATCAAGCCCGTAGGAGCGCATCACCCACCAGAGACGAGACGCCCATACACCCGATGCGCGGTCATATATCACCACACGCGTCTCTGAGCCGATTCCCAGTCGCTGGACGGATGACGTGAATAGCGTAATGTCAGGCTGCGGAAAGCGACCGACGGGCGCCGAAAATTTCGATATCAGATCAGCGTAATGGGACCCGGGAATATCATGAGCCTCCCGGCTGTTCCCGACTGTCCACTTGCCACCGGCTACCGACTACCGACTACCGACTACCGACTACCGACTACCGACTACCGACTACCGAAGGTGGAGATATCAGGACGGTTGCGTCAAGGACGCCTGATTTCGGGATCATTGAGATGTCGGGCCAGCCACTCGGTGGAAACAAGCGGGGTGGGGTTCGTATTTTCCATGTTAATTCACGTCGCGTCCGTGTTTTGGTTTATCGGAGTGGTTTCGGCATTCGCTCGCGGGCTGTGGGAAAACATTTATCCACCTTTCAGCGGGAATAGATTGCCCGGCATGTGTCCTGGGGAAAGCGTCCGCCACCGGACATTCCCTCGAAAGCTGTGTTCGTAAAAGCAACGACCGTGAGCTCTTCACTCGGATCGGCAAACCAGGAACGACCATAGGCCCCGCCCCAACGCCAGGTCCCCTCGGATTCCGGAGTTCCGGCGATCGTTGGATCAAGCAGAACCGAAAAGTCTAAACCGTGACCCCAGCCCGGCCATCCGACGACTGGAAGCGCACCGATCTGGTTGCTGCTCATGTCGCGAACGCTCTCGGACGAGAGGATAGGTTCACCACCGAGGCGCAGAGTTTCCAGAAGTCGCACCGTATCGCCGGCGGTGCCAACCATACCCGCGCCCCCCGAAGGAAACGCGTCCTTGTCGAAAGTGCGGGCTGGTGACATCGCGACTTCCCCCAGGCCCGGCATTGTCGGGATCAGGTCATCTTCTTCCATCCGTCGCGGGCGCCGTTGACTGTCGGCATAGGCGATCGCCAATCGCTCGGGATCGTTCACGGTGAAGCCGGTGTCTGCGAGGTTCAATGGTTGTGTCACCAGAGCTTGAACCGCTTCAACCAGACTGGCGCCCGTCACCTTCTCGATCACGGCGCCGACAACATCGATAGACAGTGAATAGTTCCAGGCCGTGCCCGGTTCGAACAGCAGGGGAACCGAAGCCAGCCGGCGGATATTCTTTTCAAGTGTCAGGCTGCGGATTTCGGTGAATCGGGACAGCCATTTCAGCAACTCGCGGACACGCGTTTCGCTAAGTCGCGGACAGCGGGTTCGATCGAATTCCGCCTGCCTGGTTGCTGTTAGGAGTGATTGATTTCGTCTATTTCGACGCCGGTCAAGTGCGTTGGTTATGCGGTGGGCGTTGTGAACAATACGGTCTAAGATCGCATCAGCCAAAGTGGCCTCGCCGATCATCTCATGCCAGGCGGCCACGGTAATGGGCGACCGTCTTTGGCGACGCCAAAATGACGACCGCGCTGCTCGACCGCCTGACCCACCGTTGCCATATCCTGGAAACAGGAAACGACAGCTTCCGCTTCAAAGCCAGTTCGGCAGCCGCGGCACAAAAGAGAGGAGAAAAAGCCAATCCCTTGACCAAACCCTGATCAGAAAACCATACTCAGAGGTGGCTCACTTCTCGGTGGAAAAGCTGGCTCAGTTCCGCGTGGAAACCAACAAGAGGGCTTCAAAAAGCACTGCAGATTGACCACCAAGCCAGACGCGCTCTTCCGCCTAAAAGACCCGATGGCTATAGTCGGCGCCTGTTTCTACTCGGTGACAATCTCTGCGCTTCAAATACGTCACTTAAACAGGGAAGATCCATGTCTTCTTGATATTTTGCTACGGCAATTCAGCTTTCACGCGCTCAATTTCCTTGATACGAGCGAGATGGTCCATCTGGAAGGCTCGGTAGCTGGCAATATCAGCAACCGCTATACGCAACAACAGATCCGCGTCCCCTGCCATCAGATGGCATTCCGTCACTTCTGGGAGCTGCTGTATTGCGGACGCGACCCGTTCGATCGTTTCGCTGCGCTGATCTTTCAGCCAACGCAGGCGAAAACGGTCAGACCGGCACCGACCTTTTGCGCGTCGAGCAGCGCGGCATATCGTTCTATCACGCCCGCTTCCTCGAGCAATCGAATACGGCGATGGCACGGAGAGGCAGACAGTCCGACCTCACGCCGAGTCTTTCATCACAGGGTGGGAGCCCTGCGATAGGCCGATCAGCGACACACGTCGAGCTAGGCCGCGTGGATCGGCAAATCCTTGCGCGGCTGCAAGTGAATGGACGCATCAATTACGGGGAGCTGGAGCGAGCTCATATCGGCAACTCGGATGTCAATTTGATTTTCTGCATCGGGATCTCCGTCTTGACGCTTTGGACACCCTTGATCCGCGTGAGGTGGTTGATCTGGAACTGGCGATAATCATCAAGGTCGGCGGCAACAATGCGCAGGATAAAATCACAGTCGCCAGCCATCAGATGGCATTCAACGATCTGAGGCAGACGCTTAATCTCATCCGTGAAGTGGTCCACGGTATCAGCATCCTGGCTGGTCAGCCATATCCGTGCGAATACTGTCAGGCCCATACCGATCTTGGACGCATTGAGAAGCGCGACATAGCGCTCAATGATGCCCGCCTCCTCAAGCAACTTCACGCGGCGCAGACACGGGGACGGTGAGAGTCCGACCAATTCGGCGAGCTCGGTGTTTTGAATCCGGCCATCCTTTTGCAGCTCCCTGAGTATTCGCCGATCGACATCATCCAATTTGCTCAAGGTTCCCTCCTGCCGTACGCGAGGCATTGAATATCACGAATTCCACAATTCACTTATTCCAATGCCAAAATCAGTCCAAATTTGAGCATAATAGCCACCAAATGCCAAGCGACCTCATGTACGATTTAGTCAAGAGCGCGTTAAGAGTCGCCGAGGAGGGAACTGGTAATGGGAAATAATGGCATATTGACTTTCGATGTAGAGAAGCATCCGTATCCGGTCTCCACGGCGGAGCGGGATGTCTTGTTGCAGAATCCTGGATTCGGCAGGATTTTCACCGATCACATGGTGACAATCAGATACTCGGCAGCAAAGGGGTGGCATCACTGGAAGATCGAACCCCGCAAGGCGCTCGATCTTGATCCTGCGACCATCGCGCTCCATTACGCTCCTGAGATTTTTGAGGGGCTCAAGGCCTACCGCCTGCCCGATGGCGTCGAGGAAGACGACCTGTGCGCAACCCTCCCTCTGCCCTTCGGCCTGGGCGGCAAGGCTTGCTGCGTAGTTGCCGCCACATTTGGCCGCGCCAGTCCCGCCGGGCGCCGCGCGTGTGAAATTCTCCGAAACCCAAAGCGTGACGGCCGCAGCGCCACCTTTGAAATACGATGCGACAGGCGAGGCGATGACGCAGAACAGATATTCGGTGGCCGGCTTTGTCTCCAGAGCGACCTCGGTACCGATCATGAACGGTCGGAGATAAAGCGAAGCTCCCTCCGCGGACGGTATCCAGTCGCGGTCGATCCGAACCAGCCCGCGACAGGACTCCACGAAGAACTCTTCAGGCAGCGCCGCCATCGCGAGGCGGTCAGCGGAATTGCGGAAACGGCGTGCATTCGCGTCAGGGCGGAACAACGTCGCCCCGCCGTCGAGCGGCGCTGGGTGGAAGAGCTTGGCGGCATGAACATCTTTTTCGTGTTCGACGACGGCTCGCTTCAGACACCGCCGCCGACTGGAACGATCCTGCCGGGCATCACCCGCGACTCTCTTATTACGCTCGCCCGTGGCATGGGTCTGACGGTGCGGGAAGAGGCGTATGCGATCGACCAGTGGCAGGATGATGCTCGAAGCGGTGGGGTGACGGAAGCCTTCGCGTGCGGGACGGCCGCCGTAGTCACGCCGATCGGCAAGGTCAAGGGTCGCAGCCACGACTTCACGATCGCAGACGGCAATCCTGGCCTGATCACCCAGCGCCTCAAGGCGGCCCTGACCGATATCCAGTTCGGTCGCGCCCCCGACCCCCATAGCTGGCTCGACCGGCTGTTCTGAGCAGGCTTGGCCGCATCACTCCGATGCGCCTTGAGCATTCCGCAGGTCCGAAAACCGTCCAGCAAGCACCGATCTTTTGAGAGCTGCGGACGGTCAGCGTTTCGACATTTCGACAGTACCGAACACAGCAAAAAGAGGGAAGTCATGACACAAGAGGCCGTTGCTCTCCGAGAGAACCCTACGCAGAACAAGATCAAGGCTGCGCTCGACGATGCCTTTACGCGCACCGACGGACGAATTTTCCTTGGCGGTGTACAGGCTCTCGTCCGGTTGCCGATCATCCAGATTCAAAACGATCGTGTCCGCGGTCTCAACACCGCGGGATTCATCTCAGGCTATCGCGGCTCTCCCCTCGGGTCCTACGACGCCGCGCTGATGAAGGCGAAGAAATATCTCGATCCGTACGAGATCGTCGTTCGGCCGGCCGTTAACGAGGAGCTGGGGGCAACCGCGATCTGGGGCACGCAGCAACTGCACCTTTCTCCCGGTGCGAAGAAGGATGGCGTGTTCGGTATCTGGTATGGGAAGGGCCCGGGTGTCGATCGCTGCGCCGACGTCTTCAAGCACGGTAATGCGGCAGGCACGTCGAAGCATGGCGGTATCCTCTGTCTCGCCGGTGACGATCATGGCGGCAAGTCCTCACCTCTGCCGCATCAGAGTGACCAGGCGCTCATGGCGGCCATGATGCCGGTGCTCATTCCCTCGGGTCCTGACGAAATCGTCACCATGGGCCTGCTCGGCATCGGCATGTCGCGCTATTCGGGCGCCTGGGTTGGCATGAAGGTGATCGCCGACACCGTCGAGGCGAATGCCGTCGTCGACCTCGACGGGGAACGTCGCGAACTGATCCTGCCGACCGATTTCGAGATGCCGGCTGACGGTCTGAACCTGCGCTGGCCTGACGACCGCGTCAGCCAGGACCGCAGACTGCATCTTTACAAGCTGGACGCTGCGACGGCCTTCGGAAGGGCGAATGGGGTGGACCGGGTGACGCTCCAGTCGCCGCGCACGCGCCTCGGTATCGTCGCCTCGGGCAAGGCGCATGAAGAAGCGCTCGACGCGCTGACGCTGCTCGGCATCGACCGCGAGCTTGCCGCCAGGATCGGAATCTCCGTTCTGAAGATCGGCATGGCCTGGCCGCTCGATCCGGTGATGGTCGAGCGCTTTGTGCCGGGCGCCGAAGAAATCCTCGTCGTCGAGGAGCGTCGCGAGATCATCGAACATCAGATCAAGCAGCAGCTCTTCAATCAACGACGCGACACCTGGCCACGCGTGGTCGGCAAGACCAACGAGAAGGGCGAACTGCTGCTGCCGCGATACGGCGATCTCTCGGTCGAATTGATCGCGAGGACAATCGCCGCACGGCTTGAGATGATGGAAATCCCCGACGACATCATCGGTCGTATCCGCTCCCGCGCGGATGCCCTTTCCGGCCGCCGCAAGGACATGGCGCAATATGAGGCGCCGGTCTCTCGCCTGCCCTATTTCTGCGCCGGCTGCCCACACAACACCTCGACAAAGGTCCCCGAAGGAAGCCGCGGTCTCGCGGGCATCGGCTGTCACTGGATGGTCCAGTGGATGGACAGAAGCACCGAAACCTTCACCCATATGGGTTCGGAGGGCGTAACCTGGGTCGGCGCCTCTCCCTTCACCGACGAGAAGCACATCTTCGTCAATCTCGGCGACGGCACCTATTTCCATAGCGGCATTCTGGCGATCCGGCAGGCGGTCTCGGCGAACGCCAACGTCACCTACAAGATCCTGTTCAACGACGCCGTGGCCATGACCGGCGGTCAGGCGTTCGATGGGACTCTGAACGTACCGACGCTCTCGCATCAGGTGGCCGCCGAAGGTGTAAAAGAGATCTACCTCGTCTCCTCGAACCCGGAGGCGTTCGACAAGAACACCCTTGCGCCCGGTACCGTCGTCAAGCACCGCGACGAGTTGGATGCCGTGCAAAAGCACCTTCGCGAGGTGCCGGGATGCACCGTCATCATCTATGACCAGGGCTGTGCCACAGAGGTGCGCCGCAAGCGGGCAAGGGGCAAACTGCCCAAGCCGCAGGAGCTCCCATTCATCAACTCTGCAGTTTGCGAGGGATGCGGTGACTGCTCGGTGCAGAGCAATTGCGTTGCCATCGAGCCGCTCGAGACCGAGATGGGCCGCAAGCGCGAGATCAACCAGTCCGTCTGCAACGTCGATCTGTCCTGCCTCAAGGGTTTCTGCCCGTCTTTTGTTACGGTTGAAGGCGCAAGCCCGAAAAAGCCCGGCAGCACGAAAGGACCGGACGCGATTTTGCCGGAACCCATTATGCGAGCCGTGTCCCGTGAGCCGTTCAACATTGTTGTGACCGGTGTTGGTGGAACCGGCGTTCTGACGGTGGGCCATATTCTTGGCATGGCGGCGCATATCGACGGCTCCGCCTCCATGGTTCTCGACATGGCTGGCCTGGCGCAGAAGGGTGGCGCCGTCACCAACCATGTACGGATCTCGTCGGACGTGGAGGCAGTTCGCTCGCCACGCGTCGCAACCGGCGAGGCGGATCTTCTGATCGCCCCCGATATCGTTGTCGCGACCGCGGCGACGTCGATCGAGCTCTTCGACGAGACGCGCGCCTATGGCGTGGTCAATTCCCATGTCACCCCTGTTGCCGGCTTCATCGCCAACCGCGATTTCGACTTCCGTCAGCACCTGATGGTGAAGCGCCTGAGCGAGCGGCTGCACACGCCTGATTTCGTGGACTTCCAGCAGTTCGCCATGAAGACGCTGGGGAATGCGATCGCGGTGAATATGATGATGGTCGGCTATGCCTGGCAGAAAGGCGCCCTGCCGATCACGGAGGTGTCGATCCGTGACGCAATCACGCTGAATGGCGTCCAGGTCGACTTCAATCTTGCCGCCTTCGAATGGGGTCGCTTCGCGGCCGCCTATCCCGACCGCGTACAGGAAATGCTGACCGAAGGACGAAAAAAGCCTGTCGCCGAAATGAGCCTCGACGAGATCCTCGATCACCGCACGCGGCATCTGACAGGGTACCAGAATGCGAAGCTCGCCGCGAAATATCGTGAGCGGGTCGAGCGGATCCGTGCCGCGGAGCGCACCGTCTCCGACTCCGACCGCCTTATGAAGGCGGTGGCGATCCACTACGCCAACGTCCTTGCCTACAAGGACGAGTATGAGGTTGCCCGGCTTTACACCGCGCCCGAATTCCGCCGCGAGCTCGAGCAGACTTTCGACGGCAGGCCGACGCTCAAGTTCCATCTCTCGCCGCCGCTGCTCGCCCGCAAGGACCCGAACACGGGACGCCCCAAGAAAATCACGTTCGGTCCCTGGGCACTGTCCCTGTTCGGCGTGCTGGCGAAGGCCAAGTCGCTGAGGGGAACCCCGTTCGACGTGTTCGGCTACTCGACCGAGCGCAAGCATGAGCGCGAGCTCATCGCCCGCTACGAGGAGGCGCTGGATATGATCGCCGCTGGCCTCAAAAAGGAAAACCATGCTCAAGCGATCGCGCTCGCATCGGCACCGAGCGCCGTGCGCGGCTTCGGTCCGGTGAAGGAGCAGGGCTTCGAGAAGCTAAACAAGGATTGGCCGGATCTTCTGGCGAAGTTCCGCGAACCGCCGACCAGGTCCAACAGCGGCAAGCAAGACCTCGAAGCAATGTCGGCCTGATCAAGCGGCTCCGGGAGAGAATTGCCATGTCCAGATTGGCCCTGAAATCCAGCGACGGCATCGTTTTGCCGCCGTCCTTTTGCGCCTGGCTGTCAAAGACGAACGACCTGACAAGCCGTTTTGTCGCAGCTGGGCGCATCCCAGGCTTGATCAACATCGCCGGCGGCCTGCCGGCGCCGGAGACCTTCCCGAGTGCCGAGCTCGCGGAACTCGCTCGCGAGGTGATCCACGACTACCCTCACGAATGTCTCGGCTACGGCCCGACCGATGGCCTGCCCGAACTGCGAGACGCCATCGCCGCCCGGTTCAGCTCGGATGAACTGCATCTGCGCCGTGAGAATGTCCTGATCACCGCGAGCGGGACCCAGAGCCTCGACGTCATCGGCAAGACGCTGATCGAGCCCGGCGGCATCATTGCCGCTCAGTTCCCAAGCTATGTCGGTGCAATGGATGCCTGGCGGCCGCGTGAGCCGCATTATCGCGACGTGGTGTTCGCAGAAGGCGAAGACGATCTGGTGGCGTCTTTCGCCGGTGCGCAATTCGCCTACACCGTACCGAACTTCTCGAACCCGACCGGCAAGCTGGTGGATCTTCCTACGCGCGAGGCCATCGTCGATGCAGCCGAACGAACGGGCGTATGGCTGGTCGAAGACGATCCCTACGGGACCCTTCTTTATGACGGAGAACCACTGCCGACCCTGATCGAGCTTTCAGCGCGGCGGTCGCGAGGCGAGATTTACGATGGTCCGGTCATCTACATGGGCAGCTTCTCGAAGGAGCTGGTTCCCGGCCTGCGTATCGCCTGGATCATTGCGGCGCCGGAGGTGGTCCGTGCGCTCACAACCGCCAAACAGGGGACGGATCTCTGCTCGAGCGGCCTCACTCAGCGTATCGGGCTTGCCGCGATGCAGAACGGGCTGATCGAGCGCATGCGACCAGGTATCGTCGAGCTTTACCGAGAGCGTCGTGACGCCCTCTGCGCAGCCATGACCGAACACCTCGCCCAGTGGTTCGAATGGGAGGTGCCAGTTGGCGGCATGTTCGTATGGGCGACAGCGCGCGACGCCTGGATCGACACCGACCGGCTCGTCGGGGGCGGAATGGAGGCGGGCGTGCTCGTCGGCCCGAGCAGCGTGTTCGATCCGTGGGGCAAGAATCGTCACGCCATCCGTCTGAACTTCACGCTGAACCCACGCGACAAGCTCGCGGAAGGCGTTCGACGCCTCGCGGACGCTGTTCGGAGCATGGGAGAACAGCGGTAACGCGCACGCGCGGTCGGATGACCCAACAACCAGAAAAGCATCTCGCGCCCACACCGCGCGTCAATCCGAGAGAGGAAAAATCGTGGCCAAAGTCGTCGCCATTCACCGCGTTGGCGGTCCAGAGGTTCTATCCTACGAAGACGTCGAAGTGGGAGCGCCGGGACCGGACGAACTGCGGATCAAGCAGTCTCAGTGCGGCGTGAACTTCATCGATACCTACTTTCGCTCCGGTCTTTATCCAAAGCCCCTGCCCTTCATCATCGGACAGGAAGCGGTGGGGGAAATCGTGGAGCTTGGTTCAAACGTGTCCGGGTTCGCCGTCGGCGACAGGGTAACCTACTGGACGATGGAAGGCGGTGGATACGCTTCCGAACGGCTGATTTCGTCGGACATGGCCATCCGGGTGCCGGACTGGGTGAGTGACCAGGTTGCCGCAGCGCTGACGATGAAGGGCCTCACCGCCCAGATGCTTCTCCGACAGACTTACAAGGTAGGGCCGGGCACGGTCATGCTGGTTCATGCCGCCGCCGGCGGCGTCGGCACGATCCTGTCGCAATGGGGCGCATATCTCGGCGCGACTGTCATCGGAACGGTGGGATCTGAGGAGAAGATGCAGGTCGCCCGTGACAATGGCTGCGCCGAAGTGATCGATTATTCACGCGAAAACTTCGCACAGCGCGTCAGGGAAATCAACGGGGGTGAGCTTTGTGACGTCGTCTATGACGGTGTCGGCAAGACGACGGCGATCGGCTCGCTCGACAGCCTGAAGCCGCGCGGCATGTTCGTCAGTTACGGCAACGCTTCGGGGCCGGTTGAGAATTTCAGCATGCTTGAGCTGGCCAAACGCGGCTCGCTTTTCGCGACCCGGCCGATGATGCCTGACTATGCATCGACGCCGGCCAAGCGCGACGCGATGGTCGAAGAGTTCTTCGCGCTTCTGAAGGAAGGCGCAATCCTTCCCCCGCCGATCAAGGAGTTCGCCCTGAAGGACGCCGCCCAGGCGCATCGTGAGCTCGAGGGTCGTGCGGCGGGTTGTCTCGTCCTCGTCCCGTGAAAGCCAGGTAGAAAACGGCCATAACGGCGGAAGCGTCATCTTCAAAATCGAAGGAGGACATCAATGGCAAAAGGATATTGGATCGGTATGGTCGACGTCGACGACCCAGAGGCCTACAAGGCCTATGTCGCGGAGACCGCCAACACGTACAAGAAATATGGCGCCCGCTTCGTCGTTCGCGGCGGAACCGCGACGACGGTCGAGGGTAAAGCAAGATCCCGGATCGTCGTTGTCGAGTTCGCCAACTATGAGACGGCGCTGGCTGCGCGTAACTCTCCAGAATATGCAAAAGCCAAAGCGTTGCGGGAAAACATCTCGCAGGCGGATGTCGTCGTTGTCGAAGGCTATGAAGGCCCACAGCCGGACGACGTCTAGCAACAGCATCATCAGCGTATTCCCGCACGCGTGGCGAACATTCGCTGCCTTTCCGACAAGCCTTGTCCCGGCCCCTGAAATGATAGGTTGCGGGACAGAATCCCCTTTGCTGTCACCTTCAAAAGTCTGCGAATAGCCTAAGTCTCAGGGGAGAGCTCTGTGGATCACAATTGCCTGTTTTGCCGGATAGCTACGGGTGAAATAGCCTGTCATACCGTTTACGAGGACGAGAATGTCCTCGCCTTCCTGGACATTCATGCGATCCGGCAGGGTCACACTCTCATTATTCCGCGGCAGCACTACGCTTGGTTCGAGGAGCTCCCTGAAGCGCTTGCAAGCCGCATCATGATGATCAGCCAACCATTGGCAACCCAGATGAAAGGTCTTTATCCGGTCGAGCGCGTCGCCATGCTTTTACCGGCGTCCATGTGCAGCATGCCCATGCCCATGTGGTTCCCATGCACCATCAGCACGACATCACGTCGACAGCCTACCTGGATCAAGGGACAGGAGGCTTTTCGATGCCTCCTCAGCCGCCCACTGACGAACTCCAGGCGGTCGCGCACACAACCTGAGGGCACGACTGTCAGATGATTGAGACGCGCCCAGGATCCGGTTACTGCCGTAGATGAACCGGGGATCAGGTCGATGATGTCACGCCATAGTGTTGTTCGCGCCCAAACTGCGGACGAGATCATCGCCGTGCGCGACCTCATCCTGGAATATGTCGACGGGCTCGGAATCGATATTGCACGCACGGGCTTCGCTGCCGAGCGCGTGACTTTCCCGGGCAGCTACGCCCCCCAACAGGCGCACTTTTCCTTGCGCGTAGCGATCAAGGGGTGGGCGTCGGCTGCATCAGTCTGCACCGTCTGGATCAGCCTGGTGCCTGCGAGTTGAAGCGCCTCTATGTCCAGGCCGCGGCCCGGCGCGCCGGCGTCGGCCGCGCGCTGATCGAGGAGGCGATCGTGCATGCTGCAAGCCTCGGCTATCGCAAGGTCATGCTCGACAGCTTGCCGTCGATGACATCGGCCATCGCGCTCTACATATCGCTCGGCTTCCAATCGGTGGAGCCTTATTGGGATAATCTGGTGCCGGGTATTCTCTATTTCGGCAGGACGCTCTAACTCCGCCGTGGCGGCAGTGACTAGGCTTGGTCGGTCTGTCCCGATGCCAGCAGGCGGGAGCGGGCAGTAGCCGCCTCGACGGCCTCCGAGACCAGCCGTGGCCAGGCGTCTTCGGCCATCAAGATTCGTAGGGCCTGCTCCGTGGTGCCACCGGGGCTCGTAACGTCGGTTCGGAGCTGGGCGACATCCGCATCGCTGCTGGCCAGCAAGGCTCCTGAACCCGAAACCGTCACCCGCGCCATGCGCCGCGCAATCGCCGGCGGCAGTCCCTGCTCGACAGCGGCGGCCTCGAGCAGTTCTGCAAGGAGGTAGACATAGGCCGGACCACCTCCCGATATCGCGGTGGCAGGATCGAGAAGGCCCTCCTTTTCGACCCAGGCAACCTCGCCGACAGCGGCAAGCAGATTGTCACAGAGCTCGACTTGTTCCGGTGTTACATCCTTCGCCGCGAATGCACAGATAAAGCCCTGTCGGATAGCCGCAGGCGTGTTGGGCATAGCCCGGACCACCGGTGCCGCAGATCCCAGCATCTCACACATGCCCGCGGTCGTGATACCCGCCATGATCGACAGGAAGATCGTGTCGCCGCCGACGAAATGCGCGTAGTGCGGAATGATCTCGGGTGCGAACTGTGGCTTCGTAGCGAAGACGACCACCGACGGGACGAATTCCTCGGGAACTTCGGAGATGTCGCGACAGGCCGTAAGGCGTGCCCTGGTGGCAGGCAGTTGAACTGCGCGCGGCGTCACGACGACGGCTTCTTCAAGGCCGTGATCAAGCACTCCCGAAAGCAATGCACCTCCCATTTTGCCGCACCCAACCAGCAGTATGCGAGGGAAATTCTCCATCATGTTCTTTGACCTTCAACTCAACGCTACTGGATATGCCGGAAAGGACAGCTGCGGGCGCAGCCAGCCGCCACCATCCGCATCTACGAATTAGCACTCTCGCGGCCGTCAGCGGATAATGTCTTTGCATTGTGCTGGCCGCACACTGCGCAGCCGTCGCATCAGTGGACGGTGCCGACATATACCGAAATGGTGATGATCGATAGAAGCGTCGAGACAATGATTGTGCGCGACGTGGTCGAAACATCTCTGTGATGATACTCGGCAAGCATATATGAACCCGTACCGGTCGGAAGAGCTGCCAGGAGCACAGCAGCATTTGTAAACAGCGGCGACAGTTGGAAGACAAACGTTGCTAGCAGGAAAGCGAGGAGCGGCTGCAACAAAAGCTTGCAACTGACAAGAAAAGCCGTAGCGCCCCGCGTAGGCGCCGGCGCCTTTTCCCGCCCTGTGAGAAAAAGGCCGAGAACCACCAGGGCACACGGCGAAGCAGCGCCACCCATAAGCTTGAGATATGTCTCGACGGTTGCCGGAACAGCCACCCCCGTAAGCGGGAACAATGCGCCGAGAGCTGGGGCAACAAGCAGAGGGTTTTTTATGAGCGACTTTCCGACCTTGATGATGAGATGGCGCGGATGGCGCTCCGTCTGCAGGCCTATTTCAACTATTATGATCGTGACGGCGAAGATCACGCACATGGTGATGATCGCCGCGATGGTTGTCGGAATAAGCGCATCTTTCCCAAGCGCGTAAAGCGCGATCGGAAAACCCATGAAACCGACATTGGGATAACCGGCATTCAAGCCTTCGATCGCAGCGTCTGCCAGATGTCCTTGTCGGCTCAGGCTGACAAACAGAGCGAAGGCGGTGCTGACAAGGCCACTGATTGCGAAGACGGCAATGAAGCCCGGCTGCCATAGATCGTGCCATTTCGAATTGGCGACAACATCAAATAGCAGCGCCGGCAATGCCAGCCACCCTCATCACGACCGCGCGGTTGAACGACGTCGATCCCAAGGCCTGGCTCGCCGATGTCCTTGCACGCATCGCCGACCTTCCGGCCTCGCGCCTGCATGAATTGCTGCCGTGGCAGTGGAAGGAAAAGACGACAGCTATCGTAAACAAAGCTCGAAACAGCGCCTCCGACCGCTCCAGGCCCTCATCCGTCAGGACCAGCGACTTCGACTTGTTCACCGGGTCGGCGATCATGCCCTTCTTGTGAAGGCGATCGGTCGTTGCCCAGTCGAAACCCTTCCATGCGCAACGCTCGTTATGAAGCGTCAACCACAATAGCGCCAGGACGGCATCGTCGATCTTGTCTTCATCGATATCCATTCCTGACGTTACGACGCGCGGCAACCGAAATCCCGCGGCCGTCATCGGATGCGTACGTTGCTGCTCCATTACTCGATTTGGCAGTCAGAGGCACAGGCCGTAGTGACGTTGATTGGAATTGATCCAAAAACTACCAAGCCCGGATCATTATCCGGTCGATAGTGGAACTAACTTGAAGCTGTCTCTTGGTAGCTGTGTGCCTGTCATCTCAAGAATTGTTTCCCGCTAACGCAAGGCAATCCACGCCCCGTTCCGCTTTGATGAAGCAACACAGGCTTCCACAAAGACGACGCCCTTCACGCCATCATCGACGGTCGGATAAATGACGGCCTTATCAACGGGGCCGCCCTTCTTCCTGGCATGGATGGCTCTCGCAGCTTCCGTGTAGATCGTCGCAAAAGCCTCCAGATAACCCTCAGGGTGCCCTGACGGGATACGGCTAACACGGTTTGCCGCCGCACCTGCGCCAGCGCCATTGCGAGTGATGAGCCGCTTCTGTTCGCCGAACGGAGTGAAACACACGTGGTTCGGGTTCTCTTGGATCCATTCGATGCCGCCCTTGGTGCCGTAGACGCGCAGCCGAAGACCATTTTCATTGCCCGGTGCGACCTGGCTGCACCAGAGCATGCCCTTGGCCCCACCCTCGAAACGCAGCAACACATGGGCGTTGTCGTCGAGCCGGCGGCCTTCGACAAAGCTGTCGAGATCGGCGGCAAGGCTGTCCAGCGTCAACCCGGTCACGAACGTGGCTAGGTGATAGGCATGCGTACCGATATCTCCGGTCGAGCCGCCCGCGCCCGACTGGGCGGGATCGGTACGCCAGATGGCACCCTTTGCACCGGTCTGCTCGACGGCTTCCGTCAACCAATCCTGCGAATATTCCACCTGAACGACGCGCAGCGTGCCGAGATCGCCGTTGGCGATCATCTCGCGCGCCTGCCGCACCATCGGATAACCGGTGTAGTTATGGGTGATGATGAACAGGGAGCCGCTTTTAGCCGCCACCCTTTTCAGCTTTTTGGCATCCGCAAGATTGGAGGTGAGCGGCTTGTCGCAAATGACGTGGATGCCCCGACGCAGGAATTCCTTCGCCGCCTCGTAGTGCACATGGTTGGGCGTAACGATCGACACCGCCTCGATGCCGTCCTTCAGGCGCGCCTCGCGGATCGCCATGTCCTTGTAGGAGCCATAGGTGCGCGATGGATCGAGCCCTAGTTCACGGCCGGAGGTGAGCGCCTTTTCCGGGGTCGACGAGAGCGCGCCTGCGACGAGATCGAACTGATCGTCCAGCCGTGCCGCTATGCGATGAACCGCGCCGATGAAGGCGCCAGAACCGCCACCGACCATGCCGAGCCGGATGCGCGGCTCACGCCCCCTTTCTTGCTTGCCTTCGATCGCCACGCTGAATTCTCCTTAAAGTCCCAGCATTCGCCGGTTGGCCGCCTCGTCTGTACCGCCGCTGGCAAAATCGTCGAACGTCTTTTCGGTGACCCGGATGATATGCGCCTTGACAAAATCCGCGCCCTCGCGGGCACCGTCCTCGGAATTCTTCAGCGCGCATTCCCATTCAACCACGGCCCAGCCATCGAAATCGTTTGCCGCCATCTTCGAGAAGACCGAACCGAAATCGACTTGGCCATCGCCCGGCGAACGGAAGCGGCCGGCACGGTTCACCCAGCCCTGGTAACCGCCATAAACGCCCTGATGGCCGGTCGGGTTGAACTCCGCGTCCTTGACGTGGAACATCTTGATCCGGTCCTTGTAGATGTCGATGTGGTCGAGATAGTCGAGGCACTGCAACACATAGTGCGACGGGTCGTAGAGCATGTTGGCGCGCTTATGGTTCTTCACGCGCTCCAGGAACATCTCGAAGGTGATGCCGTCATGCAAGTCTTCGCCTGGATGGATTTCATAGCAAACGTCGACGCCGCAATCCTCCGCATGGTTGAGGATAGGCATCCAGCGGCGGGCGAGCTCATCGAACGCAGTTTCGACGAGACCGGCCGGCCGCTGCGGCCACGGATAAAGATAGGGCCAGGCCAGCGCGCCGGAAAAGGTCGCGTGCGCCTTGATGCCGAGGTTCTTCGAGACCGTCAATGCCATTTTCACCTGCTCGACCGCCCACTCCTGCCGCGTCTTCGGATTGCCGCGTACTTCGGGAGCAGCAAAACCGTCGAAGGCTTCGTCATAGGCTGGGTGCACGGCGACGAGCTGGCCTTGCAGATGAGTTGAAAGCTCGGTCACCTCAACGCCGTTCTGATGCGCAACGCCGGCAAACTCATCGCAATAGTCTTTTGAGGTGGCCGCCTTCTTCAAATCGATGAGCTGGCCGGCCCAGGTTGGCACCTGCACGCCAATATAGCCCTTTTCGGCCGCCCATTTGGTGATTGCGTCCCAGGTGTTGAATGGCGCGGCATCGCCCGCAAACTGACCGAGAAAAATGGCGGGGCCCTTGATCGTCTTCATGAATTTCGTCCTTTTTTGTTTCTCAGGATGTCACAGCCATTTTTTTACGGTAGCGTCTAATGGCAGCGAGCCAATTTTCGCAATGAGCTAAAACCACGATGACCGGCAAAGAGCTGAACGGAAAGCACGCGACAAGCCGTTTCCATCGAAACCTAAGCGTGTCTCTGGATCATTTCCTTTATACAATCCACCGCAAGTTTGTGGTCATCAAGATGTGGTAGACCACTCACGCCAACAGAGCCGACAAATGCACCCTTGAGAATTAGAGGAACACCGCCACCACTCGCGGCATAGTCGCCCACAGGCAGTCGAAAGCGGGCATTGAAATCATAGCCTTGATGCTCTGCCTCCACACGAACGGCCAGCGAACTACGATGAAAGCGATGGACGACAGCGCATTTGCGGCGGACCCAGTCGAAATTGTCGATTGTTGCGCCTCGCGCCAAGGTGGCAAATACGATGTCGTTTCCGTGCCGGATCTCGATGGCAACGGGCAGGCCCTCCGACTGAGCGCGCTGGCGGATGCGACTGCCAAGTTCCCAGGCTAGGTCATAATCAAAGCTGGAAAGTTCAAGGGTTTTTTGCTCTTCTAGCAAGCCAGCGAGGTCAAGGGCCGTTTCCGTCACATTAAACTCCGGTGGTTAAATGAGATTTGATTTAGGCTCGTTTTGGCCCGACAGGGCGATACGGTTGGCCTAGTCGCCCGCTTGATTTCAAGTTCGAACTTCACAAATAATCGATGCGCGAAATTTAGCCCTGCGCATGGATAAACTCCTTGAGAACATCTTCGCCCTTTCCCGGCGGAAGCGGAGCGGGCCGCGAGCATTGGCTGACAATGTCGATATGACGTCGACTCCGGTGGGACTGTTCTAATGATTCCAAAACCTCCAGGACGTGGTAGGCCAGCTCGACACTCGCTCGGTGCGGGCGGTTTTCGCGGATCGCGATCGCCATGTCGATGAGACCTACAGCCCGGTAGTCGGCCACTTCCTGGCCAAAGATGGTCGTCCGATTTGATTGCCCAAAGGCAAAGTGTGAAATCGGGACCGGGCCCCACTCGGCGCTACGCAGAGCGATTTCGGGGTTGCCCCCGAAATAGTTCGGGTCGGGGTTCTGCAGGCTGCCTTCCGTGCCGTAGATTTCCAGGCGCGGCCGTTTGCTGCTCCAGATGTCCCATGACATGGTGAGAGACACATTGGCGCCCGACGCGAACAACAGATTGCCGTTAAGCGTCGTCGGAACACCGACATCGAAGACCGTGCCGTTGAGCTTCTCACTCGTAATGGTCCGCTGGTCGAAAGCACGGCTGGTGATGGCCGAGACCGTGGCGACAGGCCCAAGCAGATTGACGAGCTGAGTGATGTAGTAGGGACCTACATCGGCATGAGGCCCGCCGCCGGGCTGGTAGAAGAAGCGCGGATCCGGATGCCAATGCTCCATGCCGCGCGAAGCAATCACCACGCTGCCGCCCACGACGCGACCGATGCGGCCTTCATCGACAATCTGCCGGCATGCCTGGTGTGAGGCGCCGAAAAACGTATCCGGCGCGCATCCTATGCGCAGGCCCCGCGTCAGCGCCATCTTGAGAACGGCGTCGGCTTCGCTTAGCGAGGCGGAGAGCGGCTTTTCCGAATAGGCGTGCTTTCCTGCCCGAAGAATGTCAAGGTCAACCGGCGCATGGGCGGTTGGTATGGTCAGGTTGATCACGATCTCGATTTCGGGATCAGAGAGCAGTTCGGCTATAGTCATGGCCTGGCATCCGAATTCGGCTGCACGTTCAGCCGCGGCCTCCGAACGTATGTCGGCGATGGCCTTCACCTTCACAAAACGAGAGCGGGCAGCGCCTTTCAAGTAGGCGCCGCTGATCACGCCCGCTCCAATGATGCCTATGACGACCGGTTCCATTGCAGTGCCTCCATGCCTTTAACAATTTGGTTCAAAATTCTCATCAATGTGCTTCTGAATGAGCGGATAGCGTGGGGCTTGGCGTAACGGCGGGGTCAAGTCGCCAGCATTGCCATATCGGCAACAATCCGGTCGGTCAGGACATCGAATTGCGTGTCAACGGCCCCTTTCGCGCCAAGCCTCTGTTTGAGGAAGCGGATCGGCTCCGCCAGCACGACGTCTAGATCTGTCTCACAATAGAAATCGCCGGCAACCCGCTTGATCTTCGTATTGTCGAACAGGGTCGTCAGCGTCTTGTCGCCGAACAGTGGTCCCTTCCAATCCGAGTTGTAACGGACCAACACGTCGCTCGGCACATGCACGATCTCGGTCTCGACCCCGAGCGCGCGTCCGATGGTCGAGTATATGGCGTCCCATGTGAAGCCGACATCGGAGGTAATGTGAAAATCCTCGCCGATCGCCGCCGGATTGCCGAACAACCCGACGAAGGGCTTTGCAAAATCCTCCGAACGGGTCAGCGTCCATAGCGACGTTCCATCGCCTGCTACGATTACCGGCTTGCCTGCCAGCATACGCAAAGCCACGCTGTCGCCTTCGTTCATCATCGTCGGCAGACCGATCCGTACCGTGTGGCTCGGACGGACGTTGGTCCATGGCAGATCGGCAGCACCTTTCATCATCTTCTCGCTGGCAATCTTCGCCTGGCTATAGGGCCAATAAGGATTGCCAACCGTCATGTCTTCGGTAACCAGGTACTGGAAGGGCGTCTTGCGGTAGACCGAGGCCGACGAGATGAACACGTATTGACGCGTTCTTCCTGAGAAAGTTTGGATGTCGCGTTCCAGCAGGTCCGTCGTGCGCGCGAGGAACTGCGCTACCACGTCCCAATCCTGCTGCCCAAGCCTCGCATAGGCTTCAGCATCATTTGTGTCGCCAAGTATACGTTCGGCACCTTCGGGTAGCGGCTCTCCCCTTTGGCCCCGGTTGAACACAAAGACCCGATGTCCAGCTTCCACGGCACACCTAACGCAGGGCAGCGAGATCTGGCCGGTGCCGCCGACGAACAAGACTTTTAGTGCCATGTCATTCCTCAATCGGTTTGAAGAGTCCAGTTAGAACCCGGAACTAGTCCAGAAAACCCTGGCAGCATTCGATGTCGTCGCGCAGTTGGTTAAGTCCGTAGGGTAGCGGGGCGGCGAATTCCAGCTGCCGTAGCACCAAGCGCCACATCAACCGCGCGCTGCGCTCGAACCGGGGCGGACACTCCTCGATCGCTCCCTGCGTCGCAACCCTGATGCGCGCGGGACGCGCCGACGCGCCTCCCGGGATCACGGCCTCCAGACGCATGGTCAGGCTGACCACCCGAGCGTCGAGACGGGCTGGGCCTCTCCCTAGCTCCGCCGACAGGACGTTGCCGCCATTCTGCATGGTGTAACCGCTCGGGGTACGCGCCAAGCTGCTCGGGCCATGGAATTCCGCACCCATCGCGCGAAGCACCGCAACCTGCTCCAGAAGCACCTCCCTGATTTCGCCGTCCTCGATGCACGCATAGCTTTCACAGAAGACCGGCGTTGCGACGGATTGCTTACCAGCGTTCCAGAGCTTTGGCAGGAAGGAGAAGACAGGACAGACAGGTAGTTCGAGGGCGCTCAGGCTGTCCAGTTCGTCAAGGGTGGTCTTCCATGGATCGGCCAGCACAACCAGACGTACGCCCGAGCTTTCGAGAGCCGCCAGATCCACGCGGCCGCCGACTGCAAGCGCTATCTCACCCTGGTCTCGATCCGACCATGCGAGGCTCAGGGGAAGCATCGCGACCGCGCCATCATGCATTCTTCGACACTTGCCGCCGGCCATATCCACGACGCTGAACGGGGACTTCATGATCGGCAATCCATGAGGCCATGCGAGGCTTCCACCAGGTCTAGCGCGAAGGAAAAATCATCGAACACCGTCTCATTGGATATGGGTTGCGGAGCGCCGCCATCAACTACTTCATGGATTGTGCGCCAGAGGACTTGGTAGCCATTTTCCTCGAAATGAAAGACGCGCTCTGAATTCCTGCCGATCAGGCGGGCGCGGGAGGATCCGCCGAGCACGTAGGAAGGGGTGAATGCCACCTCAAGCGTATGTTCATGTCCGATAACCGTTAGAGACCAACGCGACGACCATTGCCCAGGCGTAAGCGCCGTCATGACCGTGCGGGTGTTCTCATGGGAAACGTTCAACGCATAACCATAGGGAAGCACGCTATGAACATTGTACATCGTGCCCGCCTGCGGATAGAAGTCGCGGATGAGCGGAATGTCGTGAATGGCCAAGCCAAGAAGTGCCGATTTCAGCATGTGCCGCCTATATTCCGGTGTATCGGCCTGTGGCTCCCGCTTGGCCGCGGGTGTCATGAAGAGCTCGGTGGACTGTTCGATGAAGACCGAATTGGCGGGCAGGCAGATCGAGGATTGGACGAGGCTCGCCTTCTCTCCGCGTTCACTCCACTCGCTCCGAACCGCGTGGTAGGCGGGATCGTAGGCATGCATCGTTCCGACGAACAGGGCGACGCCGTGCCGGCGTACGGCATCTTTGATGGCATCTTTCTCCTCGCGGTTCCAGGCCAGAGGCTTCTCGCAGAGGATCGCCTTCTTGCCTGCGGCACATGCGGCCAAGATCTGTTCGGCGTGGAGCCCGTTGGGGCTGCAAATTACGATGATCGCAACGTCTGGATCCTCGAGAACGGGTGCTATGTTGGTCGAAGGGATGGCATTCGCGCGGCCGGCGACGTTTTCGGCCACGTCCGGATCCACATCCATGATCCATCGCACCACGAACCGGTCGGCAAGGGTGGCCAGCGTCGGCAAGTGGATAGCCTGCGTAACCTGGCCTGCTCCCAGAATACCAATCCCGACGCGACCCGTCATGAGCGCAGCCGTGTTTCCAGCTTACTGCGCATCCACTGGCCCGCAACCCGCGCGCTTTCGGCAACGGTCGGCTGATCGGCGATATCTACCTCCACGACGAACCAGCCGCCGAAGCCGGACAACGCCGCCATCGCGCCGTCGAGATCGATGGAGCCCCGCCCCGGCTCGGTCCAGATCCCCGCGGCACCTGCTTCCTGGTAACTTTTGCCCTTCGCCTTGATCGCCTCTGCGACCTGGCGGCGATAATCCTTGACATGCACGGCGCCGATACGGTCGGCGTGGCGGGTGAGGAAAGGCTCGAGGTCGAAGTCAGCCCAGCTCATATGCCCTGTGTCCGGGCCGATCAGCAGCACGTCACGGCCAACGCACCGCAGAACGAATTCGGTCTCCGCCTCGGTCTCGATACGCGTTCCAACGTGAGGATGGAGGCAGGGTATCACCCCCTCGGCCGCCATGACTGCAGCCACCTTGCCGATTCCCTCCGCTATGGCAGACAAAACCTTTTCGTCGCGGTTGACGCCCTGGGCGGGCGTCTCGTTTCTTTCGGGCAAAATGCCCCGGACTTCGGCGAGAAATATTCGGTCGAGGCCGAGCTTGGCGTGGTCCGCGACCAGCTTGCGGGCGGTCTCCATCGTCTTGGGAAGTGCATCTCGATCGCTGAAATCCGCAGCGAAATATCCTGGCGCGGGCACCAACCCGTATTCGGCAAGCAGATCGAGATAGGCAGCGGGCGTGCTGCCCGCAGGAATGTCTGCATGGATTCCATCGTAGCCGGATTGTTTTACGACTTCCAGTATTTCGCGAAGCGGTGGTGCTAGCTCTGGTTTGTAACCTTCACGGGTCAGCATAAAGGGAAGCGGGTTGTAAGCCATGTGGCTGGACATAGAAGGTCTCTCGTTTGGTTGCGAGGATCGGACATTAGCCCGATCAGACTAAGAAGGTCGGATGATCACTCTACGCGATTTCCCGTCTCGGCATCGAACAGATGCGCCCGGTTCGCGAACGGCTTGAGATGGAGGGTGTCGCCCGGCGAGACCTGTAGGCGCTCGTGGAACATCCCGATCAACTCGTCGTTCGAAATGCGCAAGTTGACCTGGGTTTCGGAGCCGGTGGGCTCGGTCACGGCAACCTCCCCAGAGAACGATCCGCGCGTACCAGCCTTAACAATCTCCAGATGCTCCGGGCGCAGGCCAAGCAGAACCTTGCGTCCGTGTGTGGCCCGCAGGTGCGGGACATCGATCCTGGTGCCGGCATCGGAAACGAACACGCCCAATTCGGCCATCGAACCCTTGATCAGATTCATGCCGGGCGAGCCGATGAAGCTAGCCACGAACAGGTTCGCGGGTTTGTCGTAGAGCTCTAGCGGCGGCCCGATCTGCTCGACATTGCCGCTGTTCATCACCACGATCCTGTCAGCCATAGTCATAGCCTCAACCTGGTCGTGGGTGACGTAGACGATCGTCGTTCCGAGCCTCTGGTGCAGTTCCTTGATCTCGCTTCGCATCTGGACGCGAAGTTTCGCGTCGAGATTGCTTAGGGGCTCGTCGAAGAGGAATACTGCAGGATCTCGAACGATGGCTCGGCCCATCGCAACCCGCTGACGTTGGCCGCCTGACAACTGTTTCGGCGTCCGGTCCAAAAGCTCAGTGAGCGCCAGAATTTCGGCTGCCTTGTTTACCGCCGCATCGATTTCGGAACGCGGTTTGCGCTTCAACTTCAGCGAAAAGCCCATGTTTTCTGCCACGGTCATATGCGGGTAAAGCGCATAAGACTGGAACACCATGGCGATGTCCCGATCCTTTGGAGCGAGATCGTTGACTACCTTCTGGTCAATTTTCATTGTGCCACCGGTGATCGATTCCAGCCCGGCGATCATCCGCAAAAGCGTTGATTTTCCACATCCCGACGGCCCGACTAGGATGACGAATTCCCCGTCTTTAACGTCGATGTTGACGCCGTGGAGCACTGGCAACGAGCCGTAGCTTTTCTTGACGGACTGAATGGAAAGAGATGCCATGTGACTAACCTTTCACGCCGCCGGCGACGGCGCCGTGCGCGATGAATTTCTGGACGAACATGAAAAGGACGAGGGTCGGCAACATCATGAGTGTCGCCGCTGCCATAAGGCTTCCCCAGTCGGTGGAGAACTGGTCCATGAACATTCTGATGCCAACCGGCAGGGTCATTGAATTCGTGGTCCTGAGGAAAACGTTGGCAACGAAGAATTCGTTGTAGGAGAACAGGAAGGCGAAGATCGATGTCGCGGCAATGCCCGGACCCGAAAGGGGCAGAACGATCCGTAGGAATGCTTCGATCGGGCCGCATCCGTCGATGAGCGCTGCTTCCTCCAGTTCACGCGGAATGGTGTCGAAATAGCTGCGCGCCATCCAGGTGATAAAGGGTAGGTTGACCATGGCGTAGACGATGATGACGGAGAGCGGATTGTTGATCAAACCAATCGGCTGAAAAATCAGGAACAACGGAATGAGCGCCAAAATGATGGGAAACATCTGGACTGCAAAAAGTGCGGTGGAATATCCCTGCAACAGCCCATTGCGATAGCGTGACAAAGCATAGCCGCCTAGCACCGCGGCCGATACACTCACCACGGTTGCCCCCAATGAGACGATCATCGAGTTCCGGAAATACTGGAAGAACGGGGTCTGCGTCAGTCCGCGATAGTTCTCAAGCGAAAACACCGCAGGGATTACGCTGCGCGACAACAACATCTGCTCAGTTGTCTGGAACGAGTTGAGCACCATCAGGATGATCGGCAGGTTCAGTAAAATGGCGATGACGAACATCAGGGCCGAAAGAGACCAGCGCTTCAGGGGAGTACTCTCGTTCACGGCTTCAGTTCCTGCGCTGGAGACGGAGCAGGAAGAACACAAGCACCATCAAGATGAACAAGGTGACGAAAGACGTGGCGGCGCCCATGCCTACGTCGTTTCGCGCGAATGTGTAGCGATAGGCCAAAACGATGAGGTTTTCGGTTGCGTTCGCCGGTCCGCCTTGGGTGAGCAGCCACGGGGTGTCGAAATCGTTAACCGTCCAGATGGTCATCAGCAGGCAGAGCACGATCGATATGTTCTTGATCTGCGGCACCGTTACGGCGCGGAAAGACTGCCATTTAGTCGCGCCGTCGATGGCTGCAGCCTCATAGAGACTGCGATCGATACTCTGCAATGCGGCGAGCAGCGACAGCATCATAAAGGGAAAGCTGCGCCAGATCTTGATGACGATAACTAGCGTGATCGCCCAGGCACTGTCGGACAGGAAATAGACAGGGCTTGCCCCGAAGAACGTGATGATCTGGTTGAACAGGGCCTTGTCGTCCGCCACCATCCACCGCCAGGCGACGATCGACACCAGCGAAGGCACGATCCACGGCAGGAGCAGCAGGACACGAAACATGGCTCTTCCCGGCATGTCCTTTTGCATGAGGAGGGCAAGACCGAGGCCCAGCAGATAGCACCCGACGATATTGAAGAATGCGAAGATCAGGCTGAATTGCAGCGAGTGATAGAATGCGGGGGACGTCAAAAGCTTGACGTAATTAGTGAACCCGACGAAGTGCCCCGTTTTCATCAGCGACCCGTTGGTGAAGCTGAAATAGAAGCCCTGCACCATCGGATAGGCGATGACCAGCGTCAGGAGTAGGATGGACGGGGTCAACAAGATGGCGGGAGTGACGAATTCTGGCGTGGCCATCTGCCTGGCGCGGGCGCGCCAGGTTCCGGCTTCAACTTGATCAAGTGCCACAGGGTTACTTTCCCAAGACTTCTTCGAGGTGCGATTGCGCAGAATCAAGCGGCGCTTCCAGCGGCTGACCCTGCCAGATCGATTGAACGAGACTCCACAGGAAGCCGTCGCCGTCAATCGTGTTAAGCAGAGGGAATGTGCCGCCCTTTATCTGCGAAAGGGTCTTCGCTCCAGTCATATAGTTGTCCAGAACGAACTTGATGTCTGGATCGTTGGTGAAGTAGGGATTACTGGCGATCGACTGCCGGGCCGGCAGATTGTTGACATGCCCCTCGGTCCACAGGCTCATTGCGTTGTCGGACCACCACTTCATGAAGGCCATGGTCTCCTTTGGGTACTGAGTCTGCTTGTAGGCCATGATGTTGTTGACGAAGTAGAGGCCCTGGATATCGCCGTGGGGGCCTTTCAGAGGAGGTAGAATGCCGATCTTGGACTTGGCCTCGCCAGCCTGGCTTGCCGCAGTTGCTCCAGCGAGTACGAAGGTCGCTTCACCGCGAAAGAACGCACCGAGCGCGTCGTTATTCGTGTAACCAGCGCTGGCAGGATTGACTGACCCGTCCTTCACCATATCCGCCAGGATCTGGAGCCCTTCCTTGCTGCGTTCGCTGGTGAGACCTGCTGTACCGTCCTTGTTGAAGAGACCGCCGCCGTTGGCGATAGCAATATGGGTTATCCAATGTGCGCCGGAAGCATCGCCAGCCGCTACAAGTCCGAATTTTCCGTTGCCAGTCGTCGCTTTTGCCGCTTGTCGAAGCTCGTCAAAAGTGGTGGGCGGTTTGATGCCAGCCGCCTCCAAGATATCTTTGCGGTATAAAACAACCTTGACATTAAGCGCCCAGGGTAGCCCGACATAGTGATCGTCGTATTTCATCGCGTCGAGTGTCGAGGCTTCGAATTCAGAATTACCGATTTCCTTGACGACATCGTCGACCGGCAGGATAGAGCCCTGATCGTAGAACTGGACGGCCTGAAAGCCCCCGCCCGTCGATATATCCGGTGCGCTGCCCGAGGCGATCGCCGTGACATATGTTTCGTACCAGTTGGACCACGGAACGGACCGATAGACGACCTGAACGTCGGGATGTTCTTTGTTGTAGCGTTCGACCAAGGCCTGCCCCGCAGCGGGATAGGCCTTGTCACCCCAATTCATGTCCCAGAAATTCAGAGTAACCTGCTGTGCCGCTACCGGCACGACGGTCATTGATATGACCCCGGCCGCAACGGCGAACGTCAACGCGCGCCATCTCGTTACGCGGGCGTAGAATGCTATCAAATCCATGCTCTATTCCTCCCAAGAAAACACGCTGTAGATGCAACGAATCGCGAAACGACCGGTGCTGATTTGAAAAACTCTCACTGCGGTGAGAACGCTACGCCTCCTACGTAACGTGATCGGAGACATAGCGATTTGCGCTCCCCGACCTCCCCTCTCTACATTGAACTAGACGATGTGGTTACGTCATCACATTTCGGCGCTCTTTACAAGATATTTCCATAATCTACAAAGGCTTTCACTATTTGCAATCCCTGCATCGTGCACTAGATGCAATTGCAGGTAGAGTTGCAATTGCTACCTAACCTTCCTGGGTGACGATGGCGCCAATGAAACTTCCATCTATCGCCGAAGATACATGAAGCACATTGAATTCAGGCCGCCCCTTCACGAGAATGAAAGGGGCAAACGGAACACTCCGGTCTCCGACGCTACGCATGTTTTTAACTCAAGCACATCAAAGACCGACTCCACAGAGATTAATCGCCTGCTTTGTAGCCGCGCATACCGCGAATGGCTTTGTACTGCATGGAATCCTTGCTCATCTGCATCAATTCAATGCGGTTACCGTCGGGGTCACGAATCCAACATTGCCTGTTCCCATCGAGTCCAACACCGATGAATGGTTGTTCGACTTCAATTAGAGCACGGCCCCCTCCTGGGGTGTCAGCCCATTTGCTGGACTTTCCGCCCCGAGCAACGAACTCTTTCATAGTGACCTCGAGGTCCTCAACTGTGAGGCAGAAGTGATTGAGCCCGTTTGATTCGTTTTGCGGCGCAGTATCACCCTCGGCATTCGGGAACAACTCGATATATTGCGTGTCGGTAACCCGCAAGTAGATGAGAAAAAGGCTACCGTCGGGGTGATGCAGACGCATCAGTTCTGGCATATTCAGTATATTGGTATAGAAGGCCAACGATCGGTCGATGTTCTTCACCCTAACCGCGATGTGAGCCAGAGACTCGAAATTCAGCATGTAGTTTCCCTTGAGTTCACGAAGAGGTGCGGTCGCCCCTTTAACCGAGTGCAATGTCCAACAGTCGAGCCTAATCACATGCAATCCACCCCCCGGAAGGGCATGAGGGAGCACTCACGTCGGAGTCGAGGAGAGCTTCTCCACTGGTAAATCACCGAGCGCCCATCAAACGTCAACCTTCGCCACCTGCATCGCGATGGCAGAGTCTATCTCACTAGACTCGCAAGACGGACCACCAGTCGGTTTAAATACCCAGATTCACGACATTTCGAGATTTGGTCATTTCGGCGAGAAGGGCGCTTTTTGCACAGTACCCGCTTCGACTGCATTTAATTTCCTCCTCTCAAAAACAGCTCTGAGAACCAGCCCTACCGTAACGACCTTCGGAATAAATGTCAATATATTGTTATATATTTTTGGTGTTCAAATTCGTGATAAAATGGGTGGATATTCGAAAACCCATACATGACGTTGGTTTCAGAACCTTGCCTTGTATGGCCGGCCAGCTGGAATTGCGCGCTCCTTCAGAAATTTAGGCAAATATCTTGCAATATTTTAATTGTCTGGAGCCCGCGCGGAGGTGCAAAGCTGGCCGGCGAGCTGGATGCGAAGCGTGCGATGTTTGAAGGTGCCCGGGTCGGCAATCAGATTTGAACGGGCGGACGGAGGCCTCAGGTCACCGCATGCCGTTCTTCGTACCGCATCCCAGCAAGCAGAAAGGTGGATCAGTCAGGAGACATATGTGACACTTAATCTCGATGCAGGTTTTCTACAGAAGAGCTGGCGAATTTTCGGGCGCTGACGCCATCGAATTTCCTGTCGCACGACGGATGTCTTTCCGCATCTCAAGCCGGACGGTCTTTGGACCGATCGAACGTACCGGCACAGGCAAAGTGCAGAAATTCAAGCTGCGTAGCCTTATTCAGAAAACGTACAGGGCGCATAGCGCTCGGAAATGGAGAAAGTGCATGCGAGGACTCAAAGGGCGCGTAGCCATTGTCACCGGCGCCGCCGGCGGCATCGGTCGAGCGATATGCGAGCGATTTGTCGATGAGGGAATCAAGCTCGTCGCTGCCGATATCGACGAGGAAGGACTGAACGAGCTCGCCGATCAATTGCGTGGACGCGGGGGCAACGTTGTGCCTTTGGCTTTCGATATTACCCGGTTCGAGAACGTCATGGTTGCGGTGTCGCGCGCAGCGGAGCATTTCGGAAAGATCGAAGTCCTCGTCAACAATGCTGGGTGGGATATTGCCAAGCCTTTTCTCGATACTGGACCGGAACTCTGGGACAAGATCATCGCGATCAACCTGCACGGGCCGCTCAACCTGCACAAGGCGGCACTGCCGCACCTAATCTCTGCCGGCGGTGGCAGGATCGTCAACATAGCGTCGGATGCAGGCCGGGTTGGTTCCTCGGGCGAGTCCGTCTGCTCGGCATGCAAAGGCGGCCTGATTGCCTTCTCAAAGACGGTTGCTCGTGAATGCGCGCGCGATAATGTGAGGGTCAATGTGGTCTGCCCCGATCCGACCGACACGGCGCTTCTCCGTTCCTTCGTCGGTGAAGGCGAGTATGGCCAGAAAATCTACGACAAACTTCAAAAGGCAATCCCTCTAAAGCGTTTGGGTCAACCGGAGGATCTTCCAGGTATGATCGCCTTTTTCGCCAGCAGCGACGCAGATTTTATCACTGGCCAGGTGATCAGCGTTTCCGGCGGCTTAACGATGCACGGATAAGGAACAGTACATGGACTACCGAGATATAACCTATGAAGTACGCGAGGCGGCCGCCTGGATCACCATTAATCGGCCGGAGAAGTACAATGCTTTTCGTGGGCAAACCTGTGAAGAGCTCATCCACGCGTTTAACAAAGCCGGATGGGACAGGGCTATTGTCGCAATTGAAGGCGTTCTGCACTGGCGGCGACCAATCAGCGCATGACGGTGCCTATGACGGGCGCGGTACTATCGGCCTTCCGGTCGAAGAACTTCAGAGCCTCATTCGGGATGTGCCCAAGCCCGTAATCGCGCGCGTCAACGGCTTCGCCATCGGCGGTGGGAACGTGCTCGTGACATGTTGCGATCTCGCCATAGCCTCGTCGAATGCCGTGTTCGGGCAGGTAGGACCAAAGGTCGGGTCAGTCGATCCCGGCTTCGGGACCGCGCTTCTTGCTCGCGGGGTCGGCGAGAAGAAGGCGCGCGAAATCTGGATGCTGTGCCGCCGCTACTCCGCCGAGCAGGCCCTGCAGATGGGACTTATCAACGCTATCGTCTCACCGGAACGGCTTGACGAAGAGGTCGATCGCTGGTGTGCGGAAATTGCCGCGCTTAGTCCGACGGCCATCGCGATCGCGAAGAAATCGTTCAATCTCGACTCTGAATCTATCCGCGGGATTTCTGGTATTGGTATGCAGGCACTGAGCCTGTTCTATCAGACCGACGAATCAAAGGAAGGTGTGAATGCCTTCCTTGAGAAGCGTCCTCCTAAGTTCCGTTGACGAGACAGATGTCGCCATCTGCCCGAAGCGAAGCGAAGAAGAGCGATCGGTTGCAGACTGGGCGGCATTGCCTGACAAGGTCACAAAGATAACACTATCCAGCGATGGCCTTTACCAGTCTGGGATGCGCAGGCTCTTCACCCTGCGCAAGCCTCGCGCCGAAAACTAGATGAGGAAGAGCGATTCTTCCTTGCGTGCGAAGCTGGCCAGATATCATCGTGACCCGGTCGGTGCGTTCGAGGGATAGTGGCAACCCTGTCTGCTGCCGCAGTAACGTGACCAAACGATCGTCGCCGCGTTTGACAAACTCCGCCCTCCGCTGCCTGCGATTCAAGGCTCCGCCGATCCGTTCGGAACAATCGAGCATGCTCGAAGATCTCCATCGATCCTGGAGTTCCTCGCGAGCGATCATAATTCACACGTAAGCGCGGAAATAGTCACTCTAGAACGTGGTGGTCGAATTTCTGTGTTTCGTGGATAATGCTGCTGGAGACGGCTGGAATGAATCAATTTAAGTATTTGCGGAAATTTCTTCCGCAAGTTGTAGATGACGGATTATAATGGATGGTGAGGCTAAAGATGAAGACAACGCTGGAGATCGAAAGGGCGGCAGCCCTTCGACGGCTGAAAATTGACGCGGTATCGGATAAAAAAATGGACGATAAGCATAGCACACCTCCGCCGACCCGTCGTCAGCAATCGTCAAAGGATATTCACGACTCCGTTGACGAGATCGCTACCGAGCAATCGGTGAAGCGCAACGCTGGGAACGATCAGCTCAACAACCGGATGTTCTTCCGGCTTTTCCAGCTCGGTAACGAGCTGCAGCGGCAAGCCGTCCAGCAACTGGGCATCACGACTGTGCAATGGGCGGTTCTGGGAGCACTTTCTCAAGAGAAGTTCGCCTCAGGTATCCCATTCGGCCAGCTCGGAGACTATCTAGTCGTCACACGGCAGAACCTCGATGGCGTCATTAAGCGCCTTGAGCGGGACGGTCTTGTACAGCGTGTCACCGGAAATGGCGATAAACGAGCGCGCCTCGTCCAGCTTACGCCTCGCGGCCGCACATATTGGAAGGAGACGCTCAAGCGAATCTATCAGTTTTACGATCAAGCGTCCGCCCACTTCTCTTTCGATGATCGCATAGCTTTCGTTCACTACCTCAATGCCCTTCAAAAGGATCTGACAACGATCGAGCTGCCGAAAGCCAGCCTGCCAAAGAGGTATATGTCCTCAGCTTTGACAAACTGACTGCTCCACCCTTCGAGAAGTCGTTGCGATCGCGGTCGTCGCAATTGTGACTGCGACGACGGAAACATGTTAGCCGGTGAGAAACGGTCTTTTCGGCAAGGACAAATGCGTTGCATCTAAGTTTATTTGGCCCATTCAAACACTTAAAGCGTTCGCGAGAATGTGTCTGACCAGAATGTTGAGGCGGCCTTATGCGTTACGGCCGTCAGTATCTCCTTGCCGATCGCAGGGTCGATGCGGGAAGCGCCAAAAGTCATGCATCGCGGTTTGGCCAACATCTGGTTGATACGTTCGCAGCGGTAATAAGGGTGGCCTGGAGGGCGTCCCGAATAGACAACGCCCAACCGTCTTCCACACCGGCCGCAGGTGAGCAGGCCTGCGAGCAACGCTCGACCTCCACGGCCGGACTTGATTCCGCCTTGGATCCTGCAATTAGAGTTGAATCGTGAGTGTGGTTCCACCGGCGTCACTGTCGATTGTGACTCGACCTCGATGGTTCGCGACGATTTGCTTCACCAAGCTCAGCCCGAGTCCAGCGCCCTTGCTTCGGGGCGTTACTCGGTAGAAGGGCTCGAAGACAAGTTCCTGCTGATCCGCAGGTATCCCTTTGCCCTGGTCCGCGACGACGACCTGACCCTCTGCCGTGATCGAAACCGAGATCATCCCCGAGTTGCCGCCGTGATCGATCGCGTTGCGCACCAGATTGCTAATCGCGCGCGGCAAGGCAGATGGACTTCCCTTTCTTTCGAACTTGTCGACTTCACTCTCAAAGGAGATCTCATAACCAGCCGCAATTGCCAGAGGTGCGAGATCGGCAACCACCGTGCGGGCGATATCGACGAGATCGACCGTTTCGTGGAGGTCATTCACTTGATCGTTACGCTCGAAATCGAGCAGTTGTTCTGCTGTCGCGCCCAGACGTGCGACGTCGTCCATCAAACGTCGCCGCTCTTGGCCGTCCGATATTCCTTCGATCCGGGTCTGCATAATGGCGATCGGTGTTCTGAGTTCATGTGCGGCATCGATCAGAAAGCGCTGCCTTGCCTGGAACTGCTCTTCAAGACGCTCAAGAATGCTATTAAAGGCAACGATCAGCGGCACAACCTCCTTCGGCACGTCCTCGACGGGAAGACGCGACCCGGCCCGGCGAGGATCGATGTCAGGCGCCTTTCGAACCACGGAGTTCAGGCCAGCGAGCGCGTGGCGAACGATACGTGGCACGGTAAGGAAAACTGCCGGCAGCGTCATCACCAGAAGCGGAAAGTAGATAGGATAGGTCTTCGTCAGCATGGTCAGAAACGTCGCACTTCTGCTTGTGTTTCCGCCATACATTACTCTGACCTCCCCCAGTGGGGTTCCAATGCTGTCGATCGAGGCGACTTCATCGATATCTGTAGCTCCGCGTATGTCGGCATCTTTCATCAGCCGGACGTAGCGCGACATTTCGGCGTAAGGTGCGGGCACCACGCCATATGAGGTCATCATACCGTCACGGGTGGCAACCACGAACCAGAGCCTGTCATTTTCTGACTTGAAAGCGCGTAGGGCCGGGCTCTCCACTATAGAAAGCCGCCCCTGCTTATCACGTTTCAATGCCTCGTTGAGCGCTACGGTCAACTTGTCCTGCAACCCGACAGTCGGCGACAGGATCATCGCACCGTAGACACAAAGACCCACAATCACCGCTGCCACGACAGCGACGAAAACAAGGCTGAGCTGCCAGCTCAGTTTCCACCAGAGGGATGGGTTCGAGTTCGTCACCGAGGCCATCATTCCTCCTTCAGGAGATATCCGACGCCGCGGATGTTGTGAATGGTGACCCCGGCCGAAACGTCCTGAAGGCGCTTGCGCAGCCGCGAAATATGCGCATCGAGCGCATTCGACTGGATTTCTTCCTCGTAGTTGTAGACGGCCGCTTCAAGCGTCGATCGAAGCACGGTCTTGTCTTTTCGCTTGGCCAGCGCAACGAGGACCAGAAGCTCGCGCCGGGGGAGTTCGAGCGGAGCGGAATCGATGGTCACATTCAGATGCAAAGGATCAATCACCATTTGCCCGACCGTGATCTGCGGTTCCGCAAGATTGGCCGGCCGTCTGAGGACCGCGCGTACCCGCGCCAACAGCTCTTCGACCAGGAACGGTTTTCCGAGATAGTCGTCAGCGCCTATATCCAGACCTTCGACACGTTCAATCGGCTCGTTTCTCGCCGTGAGCACAATGATCGGCGTTTCGACGCCTGCTCGCCTCAGTTTCGGAATGAATGTCAGCCCCTCTCCGTCGGGAAGGCGCCGGTCGAGTAGGATCGCATCGTAGGTGTTCTGGCGCGTCAACTCACAGGCATCCGCAAGCTGCATCGTGTGGTCGGTAACGATGCCGCGTTTACTCAGCGCCGCCGACAACGCATCCGCCAGTTCCTTTTCATCCTCGATCAGCAGAAGCCTCATACCATGTTCCTTTCGATTTCTCTTTCTACTGCGATAGTTGCGGCAGCATTGCGGACAGGAAGGCGAGATCAGGTAATGCTGCTGCAATTCTAGACGACTACCCAGACGAACAATGCCGGAATGGCAGACCACGGTCCACCTGTGGCCATGTCGAGTTCGACGGAGAAGGATGTTCGTGATGGCAACTAAATGGCCTCTCAGATTGACCAAGGCGGGGATAATCCTTGGCAGCTGTGGTCTCGCCATCATGTATCTCGGTCCGGCCCGCGGAACTGTCGACGTAAACGAACGCGTCAAGGGAATTGTGGAGGCAACATCTGTAGTCCAGGGCAGCAAACCGCTTCAACTGAACCACGCGGAGATCACCAATGTCGCGATCACTTCCATGGTGGAGCGGCTGCGTGTCAGCGGTGAACTTCAGCCGATCAACCGGGTGGTAATGCGCGCCAAGACCGCAGGCAAAATCGTAGAACTCGGCGTTCGGGAGGGACATCCGGTAAAAGCCGGTGAGATCCTTGTGCGCTTCGAGACGGACGACCTCCAATCGACGCTCCTGCAGCGTGAGAGTGACCGCGATGCCGCCGAGGCCGAACTTATGCTGGCGATGCAGGCCCTGAACAGGTTCGAGCAACTGGCCGCAAAAAATGTCTCTTCGAAGGAGCAACTCGAAAGGGCAAAGAGCGACGTCGCCTCGAACATTTCAAAAGTCCGGAGCCTTTCGGCACAAGTGGATATCGCCCGGGTCAATCTGCGTGACGCGGAAGTCCTCGCTCCCTTTGATGGTATTGTTGCAGGCCGCGCTGTCGAGGCGGGTTCGCGCGTCAGCGCGGATGCCGAACTCCTGACCGTGGTCGATACGAGCGCTCTCGAGGCGAAAGTGCTGGTCTCAACCCGTGACATCCCACGCGTCGCGGTGGGCCAGACGACCGAGCTTCAGATCGATGGCATGGAAGGGCAAACAATCAGCGGCAAGGTCGCCCGCATCAATCCGGTGGCAGAAAGCGGCACGCGCTTTGTGCCGGTCTACCTGCAACTTCTCATTCCCGATAGGCGCCTATGGGGCGGAATGTTCGCAACCGGGTCGATCCTCGTCCGTGAGAAGGCTGACGCACTCATGGTCCCGGCCATATCCGTGCGAAAGGACGAGATAGGCGACTATGTGCTCAAGCTGAAGGACGGCTATCTTCAACGCCAGCCTGTGACCGTGGGGCCGGCATGGAACGGCGGCAGTCTTATCCAGATTGCTGCCGGTCTAACCGACGGCGACACGATCGTCATCGTCCCTCTCCCGGAACTGCAGCCGAACCTCGCCGTGACCGTGACCGGGGAAGGCTGACATGTTCCTGACCCGGATTTCCGTCACATATCCTGTTTTCACTACCATGATGATGGTCGCCCTGCTGGTGATGGGCATTTTTTCGTTCCAGCGACTGGGACTGGACCAGTATCCGAACGTTGATGTCCCGATTGTTGTCGTGATGACGACCTATCCGGGCGCAACGCCGGAGACCGTGGAAACGGAGGTCACTCGCCCGGTCGAGGACGCTCTTAACGCGATCAGCGGGCTGGATGAGATCACGTCAACCTCTTATGAGGGGCGTTCCGTTGTCACGGCCAAGTTCAAGCTTGAGGTCCAAGGCGCGGTCGCAGCACAGGATGTGCGCGACAAAGTCGCGGCCATCGAAGCCAAATTCCCCGATGACGTCGACAAACCGATCGTCTCACGCTTCAATCCGTCGGACCAACCTATTCTCTCCGTCGCCATCAGTTCCACATCCTTGGACCTCCCTGTCCTGACGACAATTGCCGATCAGCGCGTCGTTCGTCAGTTGACAACAATCTCAGGCGTCGGACAGGCTACCCTGGTCGGTGGCCAGAAGCGACAGATCGACGTCAATATCGATGATACGCGCATGCGTGCGCTCGGTGTTGGCATCAACGAGGTGATCAACGTCGTTCGCACCGGCAATCAGAACAGCCCCGCCGGAAACGTTATCAGCAACTTCTCTGAGCGCACCATACAGGTACAGGGCCGTGTCGATCAGCCCGAAGACCTGCTCGACATGATCGTGGCGCGGCGCGGCGGCGGGCCTATCTATCTTCGCGATGTCGCAACTGTTTCTTATGGTGCAGCCGATGCTGAGAGCCTCGCGGTCTACAATGGCGAAACGGCGCTTGCGATCGATATCGTCAAGGTTCAGGACGCCAACACCGTTCAGGTCGTCGCCGACGTCAAGAAACGCCTCGAGCAACTCAATACCGAATTGGCTTCGCAAAATGTCCGGCTGCGTGTCGTCACCGATGCCTCTACGGCCATCGAGGAGTCGGTCAGCCAGGTACAGGCAACATTGATCGAGGGTGCCGCACTCGCCGTCGCCATCGTTTTCCTGTTTCTCAACTCCTGGCGCAGTACGGTCATCACCGGCCTAACGCTTCCTATCGCCATGCTCGGCACGCTTGCGGTCATCAGCTTTCTTGGCTTCACGCTCAATACGCTGAGCCTCTTGGCCCTAACGCTGTCGATCGGCATCCTGGTGGACGATGCGATCGTGGTGCGCGAAAACATCACCCGCCATCTTCACATGGGTAAGTCGCATCTCCAGGCCGCGCTCGACGGCACGAATGAGATCGGACTTGCCGTGATCGCAACGACGGCGACGATAGTTGCGGTCTTCCTGCCTGTCGCCTTCATGGACGGCATTGTCGGACGCTTCTTCTACGAATTCGGCGTAACGGTGTCGGCTGCCGTTCTTATCTCCCTCTTCGTCGCATTCACGCTCGATCCGATGCTGTCGAGTGTCTGGTACGATCCGGATGCACATCGTGACGCCAAGCGAGGACCAATCGGGCGCATGATCGCGCGTTTCGATCACGGCTTCGAATGGCTCGCCAACCAGTATCGGCACGTGATCGCTTGGACGCTGCGCTATCGGCTCGTCACGCTGCTGGTAACGATTAGTATCTTTTGCGGTAGTCTGCTCATGGTTCCACTGGTAGGCACCGAGTTTGTCCCCAATGCTGATGAAGGTCGCTTCCAGATCAACGTAACGACGCCGGGCGGGTCTTCGCTCGACTATACGGCCATGAAAGTCCGTCAGGTCGAAAACGCTCTTCGGGAGTTTCCGGAGGTGTCGACCATCTACTCGACGGTCAATACCGGCAACTCTGTCGGAAAGCACCGCGCAGCCGTGCTGGTCAGGCTGGTACCGATCGATCAGCGCAAACGGACACCCGTCATGCTCGCCGATCCCATCCGCGAGCGTCTCTCGGTAATACCGGGCATCGAGATCGCCATCGTGCAGGAAGGCCTTGGCGGCGGCGACAGCCCGATCCAGTTGAGCGTTCTTGGAGACGACCGGACCGTTCTCGAAAAGATCGCCTCTGATCTCGCGGACGACATGCAAAAGATCCCACGCATGGTGGATGTAAATTCGAGCGCCAAGGAAGTGACCTCCATTCTCTCGGTGCGCCTGAAGCGCGAAGCCGCTAGCGATCTCGGTATTGCGAGATCCGACCTTGCCGCCTCGCTCTCGCCTCTCATTGGCGGTGAAGACGTCACCAACTGGACTGACGCCAGCGGCGAAACCTACGATGTCTTCGTTCGCCTAGCGCAGGAACAGCGATCCGATACGGTCGCGATCAGCGATTTGATGATAACGACGGGACGAAATGACGCCAGCGGCGCTACCGTCATGGTGCGTCTCGATCAGGTAGCGGATATCAAAGCTATTCAGGGCGCCTCTGAAATCCGCCGCTTCGACATGCTTCGCGAGGTATTGGTCTCGGCCGATGTCTCGGGTCGCGCGCTTGGTGACGTGACCAGCGAGTTGCAGAAAATGATCGCCAACCGCGATCTGCCCGACGGCTATCACATCCGCTTCGGCGGCGAGTCCAAGAACATGCAGGAGACGATGGGGCACATGATCACGGCACTCGCCATGGCGGTGATCTTCATCTACATCGTGCTCGCTTCGCAGTTCGGCAGTTTCGCGCAGCCAATCGCCATCATGGCGGCACTTCCGTTGTCGCTGGTCGGCGTCCTTCTCGGCCTCATGGTAGCCGGCAGCACAATCAATATGTTCTCGCTGATCGGCTTTATCATGCTGATGGGCCTCGTCACGAAGAATGGCATCCTCCTTGTCGACTTCGCCAACAAGGAGCGCCAGCGCGGTCTCTCGCTCAACGACGCGCTGATCAGCGCCGGTGCCATCCGCTTCCGGCCGATCGTCATGACCACGCTTGCGATGATCTTCGGCATGATACCGCTCGGCATGGCGGTTGGTGGGGGTGGTGCCCAGCGCGCGCCGATGGCGCATGCAGTCATTGGTGGTCTAATAAGCTCCACCATCCTGACCTTGATTGTCGTTCCCATGATTCTGTCCTACATCGACAGCATAACGAGGCGTCTGGCACGCTTCATGCCGAAGGCTCCCGATGATCACGGCGTCGAGACAGCGCGTTCGCAAAATTGACGCACTCGATCCCATCACGAGCGGCTCGAGGTTGTCATATTCCCTGATTGATCCGCGCTACCTATGAGGGCGCGTCAGAAGACAACGGACGCAATCTGGCGACCGCTCTCGCCCCAGATGCCGAGTGAACCGTGGACGAAGGTTTCCCATACCTCGGAACCTATGTTGTCGCGGAGGCAATCATCGCCGGCGTCTTCCGGCGCCTATTCCGGCACTTGCAAGGCGACGGACAAGACCATGCGCGCCGCTTTAGCCCACCTCTACGAGGTGACGGAGGGTAGCATTACGCAGTATGTGGACACGCTGATGGTCCAGCGGGCCTTGCCTGACGCTTGACCAGAGGTGCTCTCGGCAGCCGCCAAACCGCACTCGCCGTTTTAGATCGGCCTGGCACTATTCCATTTTCCGCTGCCAGCCAAGTCGAGCAGAATTTCATGGCACAGTGCCTCGACCGAAAGAACTGCCTTTGTGATCGGCCGGTCTGCCGGCCTGACAAGATGCACGGCGCGCTTCAGGCCAGGTTTGGCAATGTTCCATGCCTGCAACTGCCCATTGTTCACTTCTTGGACAATAGCGTTGAATGGCAGGATCAAGTAACCGACACCTGCCTCCACAAGCCCTTTGATATTGCCATAGGAATCCACCTCGATCACCGAGTCGAGTGAAATAGAGTGACTTGCCGCCTCCCGCTCGAGCAGTTCGCGCAGGCCGTGGCTCGAACTTGGCAAAATGAATGGAAGGCGGGCAATGTCAGCGTAGGTCACATCCCCTGGCGGCAGCTGCCCAAGATCGCCGACAGTCTTGACGGGCCTAAAAGCCAGAGTGTCTCGGTCAATACGGGCGTCGAAATCAAACTGCGATCGTCTACCGGGAAGCTACAGGAAGGCCGACCTACGGCGCTAATCTTCCGCGAGTAGAAGATCAATGTTCATCAAGCTGGCTGCCCAAACGGAGCTGATTTTCTTTCTACCTTATCGATGAACGCGAAGCAGGGACGACCGCTGCACCATTTTGGCTGTGACACACATTATAAGCCTGTACTGCACCCCAACCCGATCTGGACAAATGGTCGTCGAAGACAACCATTTGTATCGACGTCAGGAAGAACGGATACCAGGCGGTGCCGGGGATGGCCCGTGCGGTGGTACTCGATTGCCCTAGAACTTGTACGAAACGCCAAGCATTGCGAATGGCTGGACGTCGTCCTTGACGATGGGGCTATCTTTAGCATCTCCCATCAGGAAGCCGGCGCCGGCGGCACCTGTAACGAGCCAGTTTTTGGTCATCATATAGGTCACGGAAGCCTTGAAATCGACGCGCTTGACGCCTGCCTTGGCGTCGTATTGCGCCAGACCTGAGCTGGCAGACTGCGCGGAAGTAACACCGAAATAAGATTCCATATACTTGTCATCGGCCCAAGTGCCGGAAACATCGGCCGTAAAGATAAAGCGCTCGTATCGATGCGATGCCCTCGCGCCGAACGTGCCTTGCAGGCCGTCGCTGCCGCCAATGGTCTTGTTCAGAGCAGCGTAAACCTCGAAAGGTCCCGCTTCGTAGCTGATGATACCACCGACGACGCCTCCGGCGTCGATATCGCCGAGACCACGCAGATAGTCGGAGTCGTCTTCCTTGCGTCCGAGGTCATAGCCGCCCCTCGCTGATAGCGTGAACCCCTCCCAACTGAAAACGTCGTACGTGATGCCCGTGGTTTCGAGATGCAGCCTGTCTCCGATCGTGGCCGAGATCAATGGAAACGGTTTGACTTCAAACTTGTCGGAGCCTTCGTACTCCGGTAAATAGATTCCACCGGCGCCGATCGTCACCTTCCAGTTGGCCAGAGTGTCGCGAAAGTCGCCATATCGTTGGCTGTCGAACTCTGCTGCCGGTGCCACTGCTGCGTCAACCGTTCCAATATCCGCGCCAAAAGCCGCGACGGGAAACAGCATGAAGGCAGTGGCGAGGGCCATGCTATGTGTCGCCATCTTGCGGGCTTTCGCATTGCTGCCGGAGCCCGATAGGCATCTGGTAGCTGCACCAAGTGGTCGCCCTCGCACATATTGTCGCGTGTATTGGCTCATCTAGTCGAACTCCTTATTTGGATCAGCGGCAGAACAGTTTGCGCATGCCTTGTTTCCCATGTCCGTTGGGACAGAACCTTGGTAAGGAAACAAACAAGGTTCCCCGATCACCAGTTTTCATCTTCCAGCACGTCATGATTTCTTCCGTTGAACGAAGGCCGCGCTGCCGGTGCAACGGGAACAGCACGAAGTTCGCTCGTCGGATCTACCGATGCTCACGCCCCTCGAGCCTTCGTCGCCGACGGCTTCGTAACGGACAGTGCAAGGGTAAGGATTGCCGCAACATTACAAGCCGCTTTGGGCGGCAGTGAAAAGCAAGCCGTTGTGGGGAAGTGGACGGTGCCAAGTCGAGCCCGAAACCACCAACCTCAACTACCCTGACAATTGCCTTCTCGTTTGCAACGCAGCCCTATTACAAACAACCCGTTTCTATTCTGGCGACAAAACCACCATTGATCCCGATTTGTTTCAGGATAATGTGTCAACATACCCAATCCAATAGGAATTCGGGAATGAGGTTGCAGCTATCGATGTTGATCTGATCACCGCTACGATCCGCCACTGCTCCCCTGCCCGCAACGATTGCTCAAAGCCCAGTGGAACTCCTAAGGCCCTTAAATCAAACCTGACCTGTAAATTCTCGGAGTGATGCTGGAATTCAGTGTGACAGCGTTGAAAATTGCGACCCGTGTCTTTTGTGTTTCGTCAAGCGCGGCGCTGTAGCAGTCTGGAGCCTGACAGTACAATGCACTTATGGAGCGCAGCATGAACACAATGAAAGCAGTCGTAGTCCGGTCGCCTGGCGAACCGGATGTCCTCAAGATAGAAGAATGGCCAGTCCCTGTTCCGGCAGCCGGCGAGGTTCGGATTGCCGTAAAAGCCTTCGGCCTGAACCGGTCTGAACTGTTCACGCGCCAGGGACATTCGCCGAGCGTTACTTTTCCCCGTGTGCTTGGGATCGAAGCTGTCGGCATCATCGACAATGCCCCGGATGGAGAGTTTGCCAAGGGTGACATCGTCGCTACCGTAATGGGCGGAATGGGACGAAAATTCGATGGAGGCTATGCGCAGTACACATGCGTGCCGGCCGTTAACGTGGTGAAAATCGAGACAGATCTTCCCTGGGAGATCCTCGGAGCACTGCCTGAAATGCTTCAGACCGCTTGGGGTGCTTTGTTTTCTTCCCTGAAACTGTGTCACGGAGAACGCTTGCTCATCCGCGGAGGGACCACATCCGTGGGTATGGCGGCGATTGCACTGGCTCGACGTCAAGGCGCCGATGTGACCGCGACGACACGCCGGCAAAGCCGGAGCGAAAGTCTCGAGCGGCTCGGCGCGCATCGTGTCATAGTAGATGATGGGACAGTCGCCTCGAAAGGGTTTCGCTTCGACAAGGTTCTCGAACTGGTCGGAACGACGACACTTGAGGATTCACTCCAATGCGCCTCTCGCGGTGGTGTGGTTTCCATGGCGGGTATTGTGGGGAACAAATGGACCATCGATGCCTTCGCGCCGATGGATGCTATTCCGAACCGCGTCTCGCTAGCCAGCTATAGTGGCGATACGGAGGACTTTGTCGAGATGCCGTTCCAGTCTCTCGTGGACGATGTCGCATCCGGGGTGCTCCCCATCAAGATTGGACGTGTTTTTGCCTTTCACGATATTGTGGACGCCCATCATTGCATGGAGAGCAACGCCGCGGAGGGAAAAATCGTCGTGCTGACTTAGTCATCCCGCCGACCGCTCCTGGTAATGGCCTGCAATTTCTGGATTGCTCCAGGATTTCCTCAATTTGGAACCCGCATTTTCCGGACCAAAGCGCGAGCGAGGTTGGATCGGCGTTGCTCTCAAATGAGCCTGACAAGAATAGGCATGAAACCCCAGAGCTGGAGATACTCGATAAAATCGAATGCCGGCTTGGCAAGGAAGAAGATCAAACCGTCCTTCAAGGTCGTGTAGAGACGATCTGTCGAAGCGAATACGGTCGGCTCGTCACGATAAAGGCGAAACGACGGCCAGAAGCGAGGAACTCTCAGGCAATATGCATTAAAGGGAGCTCCGAAACGATCTTTCAGGAACGCCTCCTCGCGTAACGCTACGAAGTAAAAGACTGCGACGGTACCGATTGCGAATATAACTGCCAAAACAATGCTGCCTGACTGCGCGCCGGCACCCAACGCGGCTAGGGCAGAAAACACATAGAGTGGATTTCTGGTGATCGAATACGGCCCAGTCTCTATAAGCTCAACGCCCTTCCTTTTGCCTATGTAAAGCATGCACCAAAGCCGTCCTAAAATACCTGCAACTATGAACCAGAGGCCGAAAGCTTCGATGTAACTTCGCCGTAGCTCGCTTCCCGATGCCCCAACGACGATTGTTGCCATGAAAATAACTATTACTAAAATGAACAACACTAAGCGACGGTTGCGCTGGAACTTTGCGAGAGATATTTCTTTTTTCATCTAAGATATTGTCTGTTTAAGTTCTTGCATTTTCTAGAAACTTGGCAAAATAAATTGATTTATCCAATATCAAAACGGATTAATCTATGATTGGTTTATAATGTATTTTGACTGAAACCATTGTTCTCTGGATATAACACTGAGAATAAAGAAGAATATTCTCCTACACTCTGCACACGCGCCCTACATCTTGCGGATCTAGTTGGCTTTGCCGGCCAGAGACGTTGCCTGTATCGGAGTTCAAAAAGCAGTGCCCCTTTAGCTCTTGACTGCTATCAATCGTCGATCAGTCCATTCGGATAGCGCACTCACCCGCGCTGAACGGATATTTTAGCCCGATGGAATAGAGAGGCTCGGTTCCTTCAGCGCGACAAGCCTCCAAGAAAACTCGCCACCGAAGTAGACCCCTGCCGTAGGCGTTGCCGCCTACGAACACCGGAGCATCGCTCTGGATTGAGTTTGCGCCGCGCCTATATAACGCAGCACCCCGAGAGCCACATCGACTGAATCTGTTTCGACCGCTAGGCTCCAAGGCGATGCCTGCCTGATAATTTTTTTGTCTCCAGAGCCACTAATCACATGACGAAGACTGCGAGCGAAGGATTGCCGCAACATTACCTGCCACGAAAGCAGGATTAAAATACGGCGTAAGCATTACGAGGTCGATTGGGACGAGTGGCGACGGAACTACGCGCTGCGGACGTGCCCAGCTTGCGAACGACGAGGTCGCTGTCCTCCAAGAACAAATGTGGACCCGTATCGCAAGGTTGAAAACCCGGCCGGCCTTCCGAACGGCCGGCAATGCCTATATCAATTATCGCCAGGCGGCGGTCGGCCTTATTTTTTTGGCCTGATTACCGCCCTCCCTGGAATTGTCTTACAAAATGTCCTTCGGAAACCTGGATTAGGGGCTCTTGGACTGCTTTGTAGTCCACCGATCGCAAAGCGCTCGATGGCTCGCCCACATCGATAATGTGCTTTAAGGATCGCCTCTTCGGGTCCGGTAGCGGCACCGCGGCAAGAAGCTTCCGAGTGTAGGGATGACCTGGCTGATTGAAAATGTTCTCGCGCGGACCGATCTCTACGATCTCGCCGAGATACATAACCGCCACGCGATGACTGATACGTTCTACGACAGCCATGTCATGCGAAATGAATAAATAGGAAATGCCGAGGTCTCTTTGGAGGTCCATGAGTAGATTGACGATCTGCGCTTTGACCGAAACATCGAGCGCGGAAACGGACTCATCCGCAACAATAACCTTAGGGGAAAGCGCTAGAGCTCTGGCAATGCAGATTCGCTGCCGCTGGCCGCCTGAGAATTGATGAGGTAACCGATCCGCCATACTAGCCTCCAGACCCACTTGCACAAGCAACCCGGCTACGAGACGGCGTGCCTGTGCAAGGTCGCCCAATCCATGCGTCAAGTATGGTTCTGCGATGGCCTGCCCGACGGTACGGCGCGGACTAAGGCTTGCAAAGGGATCCTGAAAAATCATCTGGATATCTCGTCGCGCCTCACGCAGCTCCCTTTGAGAGAGGGACATCAGTTCTCGGCCAAGGAGCCTGACGCTGCCCTCATTGGGCTGGACTAACCTCATCAGGCCCCGACCGGTGGTGGATTTTCCGCAGCCGGACTCGCCAACGATCGACAATGTCTCTCCGGGCAGCAGGTCGAACGAAACCTTTTCAACCGCGTGAACGCGGTTGGACACCCCACGAAACCAGCCCGTTTTGATGTCGAATCGGACGCACAGATCCTGCACCTCGAGGACTGCCGGGCTTGTGCGACGGATCGTATCGACAGGAAGGTCGGCTGTCGTTTCCCCCGTGGCTGCATCGACGACAGTAAACTTTCGGGGATTTGCTACGTTTCGCATGGAACCCAGTCTAGGGACCGCATTGAGAAGCATTCGTGTGTAAGCATGCTCCGCCTGCCGAAAGATCTTCTCGGTGGTTCCGGTCTCGACGATATCACCGCGCAGCATCACGGCAGTCCGCTCTGCCATCTCGGCCACTACCCCCATATCATGGGTAATGAAGATGACGGACATGCCCTCCTCTGCCTGGATCTCCTTGATTAAACTAAGGATTTGAGCCTGGATCGTCACATCGAGCGCTGTCGTCGGTTCATCGGCGATCAGCAATTGCGGACGGCAAGCCAAGGCCATTGCAATCATTGCCCGTTGTCTCATGCCGCCAGAAAAATTGTGAGGATACTCGTCATAGCGAGTTCGAGCCGAAGGAATACGAACCCTGTCCATGAGGCGCAGCGCCTCGGCTTTGATCTGAGGTGACGTCGACGCCTTGTTGTGTAAAGCAATGGCCTCCGAGATTTGCTTTCCAATTGGTATAAGCGGATTAAGGCTGGTCATGGCCTCTTGAAAAATCATCGAGATATCGTTGCCGCGTACCGTGCGCATTTCCGTTTCTGCAAGCGTCAGAAGGTTGCGCCCTGCGAGCATGACCTCACCATCGATGCGGGCGGCCTCCGGCGAAAGCAATCGCATGATTGAATATCCTGTCACGCTCTTGCCAGAGCCCGACTCCCCGACCAGCGCGAGCGTCTCGCCGGCGCCGACATCGAAGGAGATGCCTTTCACCACGTCCATCCAGTTGCCCTGCTGGCGGAATGATGTGCGAAGATTGCGAACGGACAAAGTCGTCGACGCGCCCAATTCAGGTTCTCCGGACGGCGCTTTCGACATTGGGATGATTTGCATTGCTTCCTCCAAAAATCCTCGACGTTCAACCGGATAACGGCTGACGCACCTCATGATCCTGCTCGCCCAGCCCTTGCCCGCCCAACCGGACGCGCTGCCCGGGAGTCAGGAATCTGGGCGGCGTCATTCCCACGCCAATGCCAGCGGGCGTGCCAGTCGCAATGATGTCGCCCGGCAGAAGCGTCATGAACTGCGAAATATACGCGACCAGATAATCCACTCCGAAGATCATATCGGCCGTCGTACTTTCTTGAACGCGTTCGCCATCGACCTCCAACCACAGGTTGACGCTTTGCGGATCAGGCAAGACCGACGCCGGAACGAAAAAGGGGCCGATAGGGCCGAAACTGTCGTGTCCGCGACCCTTGCTGCTGTCGCCGCCCCTTTTCAACTGGAGTTCGCGATCGGCGAGGTCATTGACGAGGCAGTAGCCGGCAACATGCGATCTCGCCTCACCCTCCTGTATGTATTTAGCTCTGCTCCCTATGATCACTCCGAGTTCAACCTCCCAATCGGTAGAGGAAGCCGTTCGTGGCAGCTCGATATCGTCATAGGGACCGCAGATCGCCGACAGTGCTTTCATGGCAATCGCTGGTTCAGATGGAATGTTTTGGTTCAAGGCCCTTGCATTGCCGTGATAGTTCAAACCGATGCAGATAAATTTGCCTGAACCTCCTACACATGGGCCGATCCTCTCCCCCACAGGAACAAGCGGCAAGCTTTCCGGATCGACTTCAGAAAGCCGCTGTAGCGAGCCGGGCGACAGCGCGGAGCCGGTGAGGTCGGTAATGTAACCGGACAGGTCCCGGAGGCGCCCCGATGCATCCATCAGGCCCGGCTTTTCGGCTCCTGCCAAACCAAAGCGAGCAAATCGCAGCATGGGTCCTACCGTTCACCAGAGTTGGGATCCAATACGTCGCGTGCCGCATCGCCGATCAAGTTGATCGCCAGGACCACCATAGTAATGGCAAAACCAGCTCCTATGATCGGCCAAGGCGACCCGAAGATGTTGCTCAGGCCATCACGAATGATGTTGCCCCAGCTTGGGTTCGGTGGCTGCGTCCCGATACCGAGAAAGCTCAGCGCCGCCTCTACGCGGATGGCTGAGGCAATCCACAGCGTCCATAGAAGGACGATTGACGCTGAGATGTTTGGGATTACATGGCGCAGGATGATGATCGGCGTCTTGACCCCGATTGCGATCGACGCCTCGATATAGGGCTCCTGCCGTACGGCCAGGGTCGACGCCCTTGCGACACGGGCAAAGCCCGGTACGAATGCGATCGTCAGAACGATAACGACATTCCAGAAGCCACCACCCAGAGCCGCCGAGATAATGATGGCGAGCAACAGTTCTGGAAAAGCCATCAAGAGATCGATCATCTTCGAAACAACTCGATCGGTGATGCCGCCGAAATAGCCTGCGGCGACCCCGAGCGCGGTACCGATGACAGCGGCGAAGGCAGGCGAGATCAGTCCAAAGGTCAGGGACGTTCTCGACCCGTAGATCAAACGAGAGAAAACATCCCGGCCGAACTGGTCGGTCCCCAGCCAATTCGAGGCCGAGGGGTATTTGTTGATCGCCAAGAAGCTTTGCTTCAGCGGGTCATACGGAGCGATATAGGGGGCAAAAACCGCGAGGATGACGAATGCGAGGATAACGATGAATGCAATCGTCGTGGAGATCTTCTCAAAGACAATTCTCTTAAAGATGGACGCCTTGGCTCTGGGCTCAAGCGCTCCGGCGGCTTGGATTGTCGCCATGATCAGCTCCTGATCCGAGGGTCGATGACTGTGTAGAGCAGATCGACAAGCAGGTTGACGACAACGACGAAGAGCGCAAAGATCACGATCGTTCCTTGAATCAAGGGATAGTCCCGCTCGGCTATGGCTTTGATCAAGGCAGACCCTAGGCCGGGTCGATTGAACACCAGCTCAATCGCGACCGCGCCGGAAAGCGTGGAGAGCAGGCTCAACCCCAGCCCCGTCACAACTGGCAACAGGGCATTGCGCAAAGCATGCTTGTAGATCACGTGGTTTTCCGGCGCACCTTTGGCGCGAGCTGTCCGGATGTAGTCTTTAGACAAAACCTCGAGCACCGATGTCCGCGTCAGTCTACCAAGGAACGCCACCTTCAAGATCGCTAGCGTGACGGCCGGAAGAACCAGATGATGGAGTTGGTCAAAAAAGCCCTGCCCCCCGCCGTTGATCGGAAAAAGCTGAAGCTTCAATGCAAACACGATCAGGAGCATCGCGCCGAGATAGAAGTCCGGAATGGCGTATCCGAGCAACGAGAAGGCACGCATGGCGTTGTCCGGCAGCTTGTTCTTGCGGACAGCTGCGATGACACCGAACGGGATTCCGAAGAGCACGCCAAGCAGCGTTGCGGCAAGTGCAAGTGAGATCGTATACGGGAGGTTGTAGGCCACGACGGCCGCGACGCTCTCCTTGGAAATCAGGGATACGCCGAAGTCCAGCCGAACGACATCCCAGAAAAATAGGAAATACTGCTGCCAGAGAGGCGCATCAAGGCCGGTCTCCGCCCGGAACAACGCAAGTTGTTCCGGGGTTGCATAGTCGCCGAGAGCAACCAGAGCCGGGTCTCCCGGCAATATCCTCAACGCGATAAAAACGAGTGTGAGGACGAGCCAAAGAGTTGGTACGGCATCCATTAGCTTATTAATTAGCACGCCGAACATCGTCTATCCTTCGACGCGCTTTGCATGGCGCAGTGGCCAGTAGGCCGGTCCTGCTGTCACCTTGAAACCGATATCGACGCGCGGATTGCGCGCCACGACATACGAAAGCGTCACGATACCCATGCACGGCAGATCCTTCAGTACCTGCTTTTCCATATCCTGGACGAGCGTCAATCGCTTATCGAGATCCGGTTCTGCGATCGCTTTCTCCATCAGAGCGTCGATGCCGGGTATCGCGGTGCCGTAGTGACTATAGTTCTCGCCGCCGCTGCCATCGGCCACGGTGTCGCTGGACGACAGGAGTTGATCCGCGAAGGGTTGGGTGGGAACCGGCGGATAGCTGACCGAACGCAGGATGAGGGTGTTCTTGTCCTTGCGGTTGTCGGAGTGGTACGTCGCGTGATCTATGATCTTCATGTCGAGCTGAATCCCCACGGCGCGAAGTTGCTCCTGGATCATCAACATGATCGAAGCGTAATCTTCTCGCTGGCTGATATAACAGGGGATGGTCAGGCCGTCACCGAAGCCGGCTTCCGCGAGAAGGGCAGATGCCTTTTCTGGATCACTTTTATACTGCAACTCTGCCGGTAGGTCCGCTTCCCTGACTGAGCCTGGAAACTGCGAGGCGATGATGCCAACCATGGGTGTCGATGTCTCACCGAACGCCGCCGCAATGGCCGAGGTGTCGATCGCATAGCGGATTGCCTGGCGCACCTTGAGCTCCGCAAGCGGTCCCTTCTTGAGGTTGATATTTAGGGTATTGAGACTGCCCGGCGCTGTTGCGTCGAAGACTGTCGTGCTTGACTGCTGCCGCATCGTTGCAATCCAGCCGGGTGCACGCACGCCTTCGATCATATCGACATCGCCCGATGCAAAGGCAAGCGTCCTTGCCGTTGTATCGGCGATATAGCGCACGTGAAGATTGGCCGTTTTGGCCTTGCCTTCGAAGTAGTCGGGGAAGGCGATCAGCTTGAGACCGCTTGCTGTATCCATGCTCTCGAACTGGAACGGTCCAGTGCCAACCGGATTGGCATTGAACCCTTCCCCGCGCTCCTCGAATGCCTTCTTGCAGAGAATAGACGCGGACTGGTGCGATACACAGGTTCCGTTGAAAAGCGGATCGGGTTGTTTCAGCTTGATAACGATCGTTGACGCATCTGGGGATTCAACAGATTCGATATTCTTGTAGAAGATCTTGGAAAGCGTATTTATCTTCGGATCGAGATGTCGACGAAACGTGAAGAGTACGTCGTCCGTGGTCAGTTCGCCATAGTTCTCGTGGAATTTCACGCCTTTGCGGAGCTTGTAGGTCCAAGTCTTCGCGTCCTGCGAGGACGTCCAGCTCTCCGCGAGGGCCGGTTGGAACTCTTCCGGCTTCGTCGCCCAGCCGCCGTCTGGATGCTTGACGAGGCGATCGAAGATTTGGACGACCATCCAGTTGTCCGCTCCGTTGAGCGATGGAGATTGCGGATTGAGTCCGTTTGAGGATCTGGCCGCAAAGGCGATGGAGATCGTATCCTCCGTGGCCTGTGCCCGGGCGGAATTTGAAACGCCCCCCAGCATGGCAGTTGTGAGTCCTGCTGCGGTTGTTCCCAGAAATTTTCTGCGGCTGATAGTCATTTTTTCCTCCCAAAAAGTGAACTAGACTGAAACCGGCAGGCGCCGGGATTCGAATTCCTCTTCGTTGATCTGCACCCCCAATCCCGGACTGTCGGGTACCTCGAAACAACCGTTGTCGGGCATTGATGGATTGACGAAGACCGGCTCTCCCCGCTCCCATTGATCTGCAAGCTCGACCGGCTTGGCGAGATGCATAAGAGTGCTAAGAACATGAATGTTGGCCAGGTGACCAACGACGGGTTGTGTCTGATGCGGGACCAGCTCGACGCCGTGCGCGCGCGCGAGCGCAGCGCACTGCATCATGCCGGTAATCCCGCCCATCTTAACTATATCCGGCTGCACCATCCGCACGCCGACTTCGATCAGGTCTTTTAGACTCTGCAGTGTATATGTCTGCTCACCAGCCGACACAGTGATATCCAGCCGCTGGGCCACCTCGCCCATGGCCTGTAGATTGTAATGCTGAACAGGCTCTTCGAACCAGGCGTAGCCGAGTTGTTCAAGCTCACGTCCGACCCGGATGGCGCCGCCGACGGAATAGCCGTTATTGGCGTCGAAGCCGATCTCGAAATCATCGCCAAGAAGCTTCCTGACCGCCCGGGCCTTTTCGATGTCGCCCTTGATATCGACATCCTGCCGCGTTCGGTCACCGTCCCAGCGGATTTTGACCGCGGACGACTTCTCCTTCTCGACGCGAGCGGCCACGGCGCGAACGACCTCGTCCACAGTGCGAGCGGCGTTTCCTCCGACGGAACTGTAACACGGCAGTCGGGTTGTCCATGCTCCGCCGAGAAGCTTGTAAATTGGCTGCTCGAAGTGTTTTCCCTTCAAATCCCATAGCGCTATGTCAAGGGCCGCCAGCGCGCCCGTCACGATGCCATCCGGACCGAGCTTGATGCATTTGTGTAGCAATGTGTCCAGCAGCACAGCGTGGTCCAGGCTATCCTTGCCCAGAAGATAGGGAGCCATGTCGCGCGCGATGACGACGAGCGAGGAATATCCTCCCTGCATGGGAGACACTTCGCCGAGGCCGAAGACACCGTCCTCGGTCACGACGCGAACGAATGCGCTTTTTGGCATCCAACCCTTACCATCACCCATCGCGAGCTGGCAGATATCGATCTTTGCTATCTTCAAAGCGAGTCCTCCCCTGACCCTGTTATGTGATCACCAACTTACGGCAATGTATTTGGGCTCGCAGAACTCAAGGATCCCATGATGGGCGCCTTCGCGTCCTAAACCGCTCTGCTTGGTGCCGCCGAAAGGTGCCGCCGGATCGGAGACGATACCGCGGTTGAGCCCGACCATACCGCTGTCCATTCGCTCCGACACCCGAAGACCTCGAGCGAGGTCCTTGGTGTAGACATAGGAGATCAGCCCATACTCGGTGCCGTTTGCCAGATCGATTACCTCGTCCTCCGTTTCGAACGTGGTGATCGCAGCGATTGGTCCGAATATCTCCTCCGACGTAATGTTCGACAGGGGTGAAACATCGGAAAGCACGGTGGGCTCGAAGAAATAACCGCTGCGATCCAGGCCCGAGCCGCCGGCGAGCACTTTGGCGCCGCGTACCTTGGCATCCTCGACAAGAGCACGAATACGGTCGACCGCCGCCTGGTTAATAAGTGGCCCACATTGGGTGCTGCAGTCATATCCCACCCCGACATTCATCGATCCCATGCGCTCAACCAGTTTTTGCGAGAAGGTCGATGCGATTCCGGACTGCACATAGAAGCGGTTCGCCGCAGTGCAGGCCTCACCGCCATTGCGCATCTTCGCGATCATCGCGCCCTCGATGGCCGCATCGAGATCTGCGTCGTCAAAGACGATGAAAGGCGCGTTTCCACCGAGCTCCATCGAACAAGAGACTACTGTGTTTGCGGCCTCACGGAGCAACACGCGTCCGACTTCCGTTGATCCTGTGAAGGAAAGTTTCCGCACGCGCGGATCATTGAGCATTGCACTGACGGTCGGACCGGATCGCGCAGTGGCAATGACATTAACGACTCCATCTGGGACGCCCGCCTCGGAATAGAGCGCAGCAAGTGCAAAGGCGGTGAGCGGCGTTTCTGTCGCGGGCTTCAATACGCAGGTGCAGCCTGCTGCGAGCGCCGGTGCAATCTTGCGCGTCGCCATGGCTGCAGGGAAATTCCAAGGGGTTACAAGAACGGCAACACCAATCGGCTGGTGCTGAACGATGATCTTGTTGGCGCCTGAGGGAGCCGTCGATATCTCCCCATTCAGCCGCACCGCCTCTTCGGAAAACCAGCGGAAAAACTCGGCGGCATAGGAGACCTCGCCATGGGCATCGCCCAACGCTTTGCCATTTTCCAGACTGATGAGTTCTGCAAGCATGTCCTTGTGCTCCACCATCAGCTCAAAGCAGCGACGCAGGATTTCCGAACGCTTTCGGGGTGCCGTCGCCGCCCAGCCCTTGGCCGCCTTGTGCGCGGCTGTAACCGCATCCATTGCATCGTCGATGCTGGCGTTGGCCACCTTGGCAATGACTTGGCCGGTCGACGGATCATAAACATCGATCGGATCACCGCCGGCGCCCTCGCGCCATGTGCCGCCGATGAATAATCCGGTGGGAATGGTCGCGATGTCGAAGCTCAACGTCGACGACAGTCTTGTTTGAACGGTCATGTCAGCCTGCCTTTCTTTGATCTTGCCGCCCGGCGAGTGCCAATCGGTCGCCGACAAACGCCGCCTTGACGAGCAACTCCATGGACGGTCCATCCATCGGCCGCGGATTATTTTTAATGAGACGCGCACTTCCAAGCGCCTGTTCGACTACGGTAGGCAGTTGCTCGGGACCGACGCCGAGATCGGCAAGTGATTTTGGGATGCCAATCTCTTCGAAGAGCGCAGCGACGGCGTCGATGGCTGCATCAGCGGCCTGAGCCGAAACCTCATCCGGCGACGTCGGCACACCGAGCGCAGCGCCGATTCTAACCAGTTCAGCCGTGCACCAATCGCGGTTGAACTGCATGACGTAAGGCATCATCACAGCGACGCCAGTGCCATGTGGCGTATGGGTCATGGCACCCACAGGATATTGGACAGCGTGCGCGGCGGCCGTCCCGGCGGTTCCAAAAGCGAGACCAGCCGCCATTGCGCCAAACATCAGGCGCTCTCTCGCGATGAGATCTCCTCCGTCAGTGACGGCGGCTTTCAGACTTGCTCCGATGTGCTCCACTGCCTGCAACGCGTAATAATCGCTGAAGGCGTTCTTCCCGATGAAGACATGATCGTGAACCAGTGTCGCGGCCGGCTCGCGCCTCGCGGTGGTAAATGCCTCGATCGCATGCGTCAAAGCATCCGCACCCGAGACCGCAGTCAATGATGCAGGACAAGTATAGGTGAGTTCTGGATCACAAATCGCAGTCTGAGCGATCAGATATGGACTCGCTATGCCGATTTTGACAGCACGGTCGGGATCAGTGAGCACGGCAACTGGGGTCACCTCCGATCCGGTCCCCGAGGTCGTCGGCAGGCAAATCAGTGGCAAGATCGGGCCCGGAACTTTGAATTCGCCATAATAGTTCGCCGGTTTTCCACCATGCGCCAAGAGCAATGCGATGACCTTTGCCGCGTCCAGGCAACTGCCTCCACCAATCCCCACCACGCAGTCGGCGCCAAAAGAACGCCCAGCTTCGACACCTAGCGCAATGCACTCGACGGGCAATTCGGCGATGACACCGGCAAAGACCTTGGTCTGGCAGCCATTGGTCTGAATAGCGTCGATCAAATCGCGAAATGCATTATCAGCGTTTAGACGCTCATCTGTAATGACGAGGATTCGCTGGCCGGCGCGTCCTGCAAATTTTGGAAGGGACTTACGTTGCCCGACACCGAATACGATGTTGTTAGGAGAGCGAATGGCACCGAAAAGAGACACGTTCAATCCTCACATTGTCCAGATCAAGCAACCGCGGAGACGCCCGCGAGCCTAAGAAGGCTTTCGTAGACTTCGCCGACGATGGGGACACCTTCGCGCAGCCGACGATCTCGGCATTGTCGTCCTCGCTCGCCGGGTATCAACACGGCATCGAAGCCTGCGGCTGGTTCCATCTGGCGGATAGCCTGCAGATAGGCGGAAAGGTCGCGGCGAGGCCCCGGCATGACAATGATGAGATCGCCCTTGTTACAAATCCGCGTGTCGTCCAACGTGCCGCTGACTTCGCGGCCGATCGCCGAAGCAGCAAGACCGCTGACCAGCAACTCGAATGCCAGCCCAAGCGCATAGCCCTTGGCCTGCCCGAAAGGCGCAATCGCCCCCTTTTTGGCAGCCTCTGCGTCCGATGTCGGGTTTCCGTTTTCATCAAGAGCCCAATGGTCCGGCATGGCGGCCTTGCGATGCGCGTGATCGTAAATCTCGCCCATTGACACTACGCTTGTCGCCGTATCCATGACGAAAGGGCCGCTGTCGGTCGGTATGCCTATTGCGATCGGATTGGTTCCAATCATCGCTTTGCGGGCACCCCAGGGATGCACGAGCGCCTCACTCGTCGATAAGACCACAAGCGAAAATCCGAGAAGTGCGGCCTTTTCCGCATACCAAGCCAACATGCCGATGTGGTTTGAATTGGTTATCGCGGCGGCAGCAATACCGGTTTTCCTGGCGCGATCGATCAATGCCTCCAGAGCAGCATTGGCAACCACTGGCCCCAGCCCTCTCTGCCCGTCGACGGACAGAAAACCCTCAGACAGCCAAGTATGGGCGCCGGTCGCGATTGGATCGGCAACGTTGTTGGAGACCCTGGATACGATCCGGGACAGACGGAGAAGCCCGTGCGAAGCTACGCCGCGTAACTCGGCTTCCATAAGCAGATCCGCCTGCAGAGCAGCATGTGAACCGGGAACACCCACCCGTTCCAGCGCCGCTTCAGCCAGCTTTCTGATGAAATTCGAATCTCGCACCTGCACAATATAAAATCCTATCGGATATCTGATTGATGTTGGCAACCCTAGCTGATAGATTGACAGCGTCAAGCATCTTTTTGAAGTGGGGATTTTATTGATGAAAGATACCAGCGTTTCCGACACTGACCTTCTCCGGCGACCAACAAGTCTCGGGAACGAAGTGTATGAGGCGTTGTACGCGCAACTTATGTCTCTGAAGATCCCTCCGGGCGGTCGTATATCCGTCGATAGCCTGGTAAGATCCTTGGGTGTTTCACAAACACCGATCCGCGAAGCTCTATCTCGCCTTGAGGCACAGGGACTCGTGATCAAGACACATCTTGTCGGTTATCGTGCGGCCGAACAAATGGATCGCATGCAACTTGAGCAGTTGTATGAATTGCGGCTACTTCTGGAGCCCTTTGCGGCCGGACGAATGGCGGCACGACGGGACGCCGGAATGGTCGCGGAACTAAAGGCGCTCGACGCGGAAATGCGAAGCGAGGACAAAATACATTCACGGACATCCTATGGGGAATTCGCCAAACGGGATGCTGCCTTTCATAATTTCATCGCCCGCTCGTGCGGAAATCAGCTTGTCTTTGACAGCCTTCAGCGCGTCCACACGCATGTCCATTTATTCCGTTTGTATTTTCATGCACGGGCTACGACCGATGCGAACCGAGAGCATGAAGAGATGATAGGAGCGATCGAAGACGGCGATTGCGCGGGAGCGGAAGATGCTATGAAACGTCACATTGAGCGCTCAAAAATGCGGTTCATGAGTGCATTCGAAGACAGCTAGCAATACCCCGCGACCTCGCCTTTCTCCTGGAAGAGCGCACTCTCCCCTACTCGATTTTCAAGGTCCTCAACCAACTCGGACGGATGGAAGCCCCTTCAGCGCCGAGTGGTCCGTCATGACCTGGCTTTACCACAAGTGGGTTAGCGAGGAGCCGTTGGCGGCGGTCGGCGACCTGCTCGGTACGGACTGGTACCAAGAATTTTTACGTTTCGTCGCTCTCCAGGCGATGTTCGCGTCGAAAAATATGGTTTTATTGGTTTGCGCATGTGGCTCGCATGTCAACGCCACCCTCTGCAACCCAATCGAACCATAATCACTGCGACGTGCAAAACGTACTGCGGCGCCGAGATCTTGACACTCGGTTACTAACAACGGCGGCCCCTGCCGTCATGGACTTGAAGCCGCCACATCAGCTTGGGTTCGACGGAATACCGATTTTAGCGCTATAAAGTTTCATATAAAAAAGATTGACATCATATATGATATCAATAGCTTCTAAGCGCTGCTCAAAAATTGAGCGGTATATTTACGATGAGGACCCGACATCATCAACCCTTGCAGGGGGTATTACGCTTCCGCTGCCCATATAGCGGTTGTTCGAAGGTGATATGATTTTTGGAGGAAAAATGACTGGAAAGAGACTTGAAGGCCGAGTAGCCATCATCACGGGCGGCGGCGGCGGCATCGGCTCGGCGGCCGGGCGCCTGTTCTGCAGGGAGGGCGCCAAGGTTGCTCTCGTCGATGTGGATCGGGAGGTCGTCGATACGGCGGTAGACGGCATTCGCCAAAGCATCCCCGATGCGGATGTGGCTGGCTTCGTTGCAGACCTCGGAGAGGAAAGCGCCGCTCAGGTTGTAGTGGACAAGATTCTTCAGGCCTTCGGCGGCATCGATATCCTCGTCAACAATGTCGGTATCCGTCGATACGACGCCTTGGCCGATGCCTCATGGGATAAATGGGACGCCATCGTGCGGGTGAATTTGTTGAGCTTTGTCTCGATGTCCAGGGCAGTAATGCCGACGATGAGGCAGAGCGGCCGGGGCAGTATCATAAACGTATCGTCGACATATGCTGTTTATGGCCGCAAAGGACTGGGTGCTTACGATGCCACCAAGTCGGCCGTCCTCTCGCTGACACGAACGCTTGCCTACGAGGAAGGTGCGCATGGCATTCGCGCCAATTCCATCTGCCCTGGATTTACCCGCACGCCTTTTCACGTCAAACGCCTGGGCGAGGCGCAGGTGAACGAACTAGTGCCACCCTGCGTATTGCAGCGCTGGGCAGAACCGGAGGAACTGGCATACCCTATGCTTTGGCTTGCATCCGACGAAGCATCCTATGTCACGGCAGCTAACTTCATGATTGACGGCGGCCTCCCAACTTGATGCTCTGCGCTTTCCATGGAAATGCCTGACTTAGGTCGTCCTGGTGATATGGCGCCTGCGTCTTGGCGCCGTATCGAACCCGATGGCTTTTTGGGGTACGCCCAAGACATCGATGTCGCCCGAACCTTCCCTCCAGCCCATTCGTTCCGACAGTGCCTTGGCTGATCTGCTGAGGGCCTTTTCGACATCCGCGATTGTTTTACGATCCGGTTGGTCTAGACGCTCCGCATAGGGGACGGTCAACGCTGCGACTGCTCGGTTCCGAGTGTCGAGGATGGGGAAGCTTATCGCATGCAGGCCTTTCACCTGGATGCTCACGATCGATTCATATCCGTGCTCTCTGATGGTTTCGAGTATCGGATGTATCTCCACGCCGGCATGCTCGGGACGCTGACGCAAGGCCTCGCGAATGCGAAGATTGGTTGTTTCGGCATCTTGAAAAGCGAGAAGCACGCGACCAGACGCCGAAACAAGGACGTCCAGGAGTGCTCCTACCCGGATGCTAAATCCCACCCAACTGGGATTGTCCACTTTGGCAATGACCACCTGCTGCCCCTGATTGTAGACCGTGAGATGACATGCCTGTTCGATCTCGGAGGAAAGTTCCTGCATGATCGGCGCAGCCTCGGACAAGAGCCTGTTTGTTGGGGGATTGCTGTGAGCAAGCTCAAACAGCTTTGTAGTTATGGAATAGGTTTCGCCGATGCTGGCGACGTAGTTGCGATTCACCAGGCAGGCCAACATCCGATAGATTTCGCTTACGCTTCGCCCCAGGCGCTCGGCGATCTCTATCTGGGAGAGTCCGATATTGCTGCCACACAGTGTTTCCAGGATATCCAGACCCTTTTCGAGGGCCGGAGCGGAATAAGCCGGACCAGTAGGCTTTGCTGCTGAATTGTCCGGCGTCTCGGTGGTCTTGTTAGGCGTTTTCATCATCCCATCCGTTTGGCCAACGAACCCATCTTCGCTTGACCTCGGTTTTGCATCAGAATTGGCGACCTCGCAACAGTCTGGCCTATCCTGCTCAACGAACGCGTACGAGTTTCATATATAATTTCTTGACTTAATATGTGAAATACTGTTCTGTTAGCGATAGGGAGTGAGGAGGAAGGGGGAAGGCCTGCAGAGGTAGGGTCTTCTCTGTGAGCGCACTAAGCTGTGCTCATCGCACTTGTTCATCATTGCTGAGGACGATTGACGCAAGTCAGCCGCTGAGTTTGCTCAGTGGCGTGGGGAGATGCGCTCTGATGAGCGCTTGAGTGGGAGGAGGAAAAATCCCGTGATACGATCAGCATTTGTAATGTTAACTCTTCTGCTTTCGGTGGGCTTGGCCAACGCGCAGACCACCCAACCTGTAAAGATCGGTGTTCTGAACGATCAAAGCGGAATTTACGCCGATCTGGCCGGCCCTGGTTCGGTCGTCGCGGCCAAATTGGCTGTCGAGGATGCTGGCGGAGAAGTATTGGGCCGCCCGATTGAAATCATGGTCGCCGATCACCAGGGAAAGCCGGATATCGGAGCAAACCTGGCTCGCCAATGGTACGACGTTGATGGCGTATCTGCAATCGTGGACTTGCCAGTATCTTCGATCGCGCTTGCAGTGCAGCAGGTGGCGCGTGAGAAGAATAAGATCGTTTTGTTCTCCAGCGCCAGCAGCTCGGATTTGCTTGGCAAGTCTTGCGCGCCGACCAGCTTCCAATGGACCTTCAACACAGCCTCATCTGCCAGAAGCACCGCAACGGCCATTCTCAAGGACGGTGGGGACTCTTGGTATTTCGTTGCCGCCGACTATGCTTTCGGCCACGCGATGGTGCGCGACTCGACCGAGGTGATTACAAAGAGCGGCGGTAAAGTCGTCGGCACGGCATGGCATCCCTTAGGAACCACTGACTTCGCTTCCTATCTGCTGCAAGCACAGAGTTCGGGAGCGAATGTCGTGGCCTTTGTCAGCGGTGGTTCCGACTTCATCAACGTGGTGAAACAGGCCAACGAGTTCGGCATCGCCGACGGGGGTCAGAAGATCGTTTCGATGCAAACCTTCCTATCGGACGTCCACAGCATCGGCCTGCCTATCGCGAAGAACCTCACACTGACATCTGCTTTTTACCACGATCTTGACGACGAGACCAAAGCCTGGTCGAAACGCTTCGCCGCCCAGATGAACGGCCGCATGCCTACCATGGCGCAGGCAGGCGTCTATAGCGCAGTCCGCCATTACATTAAGGGCGTTGCAAAGGCGGGCTCGACCGATTCGGCTGCTGTGGCTGCTGCAATGCGAGGGATTCCGGTCGAGGACATGATGACCCATGGCGCGAAAATTCGCGATGATGGATGGGTCATGCGCGATCTCTATCTCTTCCGGGTAAAGACCCCCGAAGAATCCAAGGCACCCTGGGACTATTACAGCTTCATCTCGAAGATTAGTGCCGAAGATGCGGCGCCACCGCGCCTGACGAGTTGCACGCTGGGCGGCTAGTGATTGTGAGAGGACCGTCGGCGTGCGGTGGGCGGTCCTTTCACGAAATTTAACAGCGCAAATGAGCAACGTCCATGGATACGAATGTCTCGAACGACATCCTGGTTGCTGAAAATCTCAGGATGGAATTCAAAGGTTTTCACGCCCTCAATGGCATCAACCTCACCGTGCGGAGCGGTACTATCCACGCTCTGATCGGACCAAATGGTGCCGGCAAAACAACCTGCTTCAACCTTCTCACGAAGTTTCTCACACCTACCGGCGGTACGATCCACTACAAAGGTCGCGATATCACGAGGATGAAACCGTCAGGCGTCGCCCGCCTCGGTCTGGTACGATCCTTTCAAATCTCCGCCGTCTTTCCTAACCTAACTGTAAAGGAAAACGTTCGCATCGCGCTGCAACGGCGCACTCGAGGCGACTCTTTCGATTTTTGGCGCTCGGAAAAAGTTCTGCTGAGCCTCAATGAAGAAGCTTCCACGCTCATGGAGGCAGTCGGCCTCTCCGCATTTTTTGACACACAGGCAAAAGAACTTTCCTACGGCCGCAAACGGGCATTGGAAATCGCCACCACCCTTGCCCTAGACCCTGACATGCTGCTGCTCGACGAACCCATGGCAGGCATGAGCCACGAGGATGTCGACCGGACTGCTGAATTGATCCGCCGCGTCTCCAAAAACAGGACGATCCTCATGGTCGAGCACAACCTTTCGGTGGTTGCGTCTCTTTCCGACCGCATCACGGTGCTCGCTCGTGGCCAGGTTCTGGCGGAAGGCGATTACAAGAGCGTTTCAAAAGATCCACGTGTCATAGAGGCTTACATCGGAGCAGGTCATGGCTGAAATATCTGGTCATCAGTGCAAGGTTCTGCCCCTCTCAGACGCTCGATCCATGCTGCGCGTTGAGGGGCTCGAGGGATGGTATGGGGAAAGCCACGTCCTGCATGGCGTCTCGTTCGACGTGCGTCCCGGTGAGGTTGTCACGCTTCTGGGACGCAACGGCGCCGGAAAGACCACAACGTTGCGCGCTATCATGGGAATCTTGAGCAAGCGAAAGGGGTCCATTCAGTTCGACACTTCCGAAACAATTCGACTGTCGTCACGGCATATCGCCCGGCTTGGTCTGGCTTATGTCCCCGAAGAACGTGGAATTTTCTCCAGCCTGTCGGTCTATGAAAACCTAATGCTTCCGCCAGTTCTGCGCCCTGGCGGTGTCTCGATCGACCAGATTTACGAGCTCTTTCCCAACTTGAAGGAGCGTTCCAGAAGCCAGGGAACCAAGCTGTCCGGCGGCGAGCAGCAGATGCTTGCGATAGCTCGCGTCCTCCGGACGGGTGCGAAAGTCGTGCTTCTTGATGAGCCAACCGAGGGCCTGGCCCCGGTCATCGTTCAGCAGATCGGGAAAACCCTGACCAGGTTGAAGGATGAAGGATACACGATGGTGCTTGTGGAACAGAATTTCCGATTTGCTCAAACGGTGGCCGACCGACATTTCGTCGTAGAACACGGCAAGATCGTGGACATGATTCCGAATGCTGATCTCGATGCAAACATCAACAAGCTGCACAGCTATCTGGGGCTCTGACCATGCTCACCATCTTGGGTATATCTGGCAATGCGCTCTTCGGGCAGCTTCTGATCGGACTGATCAACGGGTCATTCTACGCGATTTTGTCGCTGGGCCTGGCAATCATTTTCGGGTTGTTGAACATTATCAATTTCACGCACGGGGCGCAGTATATGATGGGTGCCTTCCTTGCCTGGATGCTGCTCAACTACCTCGGATTAGGCTATTGGTGGGCGCTTCTGCTCGCGCCGATCATCGTCGGCATTTTCGGCATCATCCTCGAGCGTTTGCTCATTTCGAGGCTCTATCACCTGGATCACCTCTACGGCCTGCTCCTGACCTTCGGCATCTCTCTTATCGTTCAGGGCCTGTTTCGTAACGAATACGGCGTTTCGGGCCTACCTTATGCCATGCCGCAGGAGCTAGCCGGCGGGCAGAAGCTCCCATTCATGTATTTGCCGAACTATCGAGGATGGGTCATCGCAGTTTCTATCGTCGTATGCCTGGCGACATGGCTTGTGATCGAAAAAACGAAGCTTGGTGCCTATCTGCGCGCTGCAACCGAAAACCCGACACTCGTGCAGGCGTTCGGCATTAACGTGCCGCTCCTCCTGACCACTACTTATGGTTTCGGCGTTGCCCTGGCAGCTTTTGCTGGCGTTCTGGCCGCCCCCTTGTATTCAGTCAACCCGAACATGGGTGCCGATCTCATCATCGTAGTGTTTGCGGTCGTGGTAATCGGCGGCATGGGATCTATCCTCGGGTCTATCCTCACGGGATTCGCGCTCGGTCTGCTCGAAGGCCTCACGAAGGTCTTTTATCCGGAGGCATCGTCGACCGTGATCTTCGTGGTCATGATCATTGTCCTGCTGGTCAAGCCTGCCGGGCTATTCGGCCGCAGCGTTTAAACACTCATTGTTTCGGATAAATTCAAATGATTCAGTCTCCTACGACCGCAAGTGACGCACCCAAATCGATAATTGTCCGTCTTCCCGAAACAAGGAACCTGAAAACCATTCATCTGGTTGTCTTTCTGCTGATCGCCGCCGCCCTGGTCGTACTGCCATTCTTTCTCTACCCAGTATTCATCATGAAGGTCCTATGTTTCGCAATCTACGCGCTGGCCTTCAATCTGCTCCTCGGCTACGGGGGCCTCCTCTCCTTCGGTCACGCCGCCTATTTCGGAATGGCCAGCTATCTTTGTGCTTACGCCGCAAAGAACTGGGGGTTTTCACCGGAGCTCGCGATCCTTACCGGATGCGTGGTCGGCGCGGTTCTTGGCCTGATTGCTGGCAGCATCGCAATTCGCAGGCAGGGCATCTATTTTGCCATGATCACGCTCGCGCTTGCTCAACTCGTCTACTTCCTGTGCGTGCAAGCGCCTTTCACCGGCGGCGAGGATGGCATTCAGGCCGTTCCGCGTGGTCATTTGTTTGGACTTGTTGATCTGGCGGACGATCGAGCGCTCTACGTCGTCGTCGCGGTTATCTTCTTCTGTGCGCTGCTTCTGATCTATCGCGTGATCCATTCGCCCTTCGGTCAGGCCCTGAAGGCGATAAGGGACAATGAAGCGCGTGCTATATCGCTCGGTTATGATGCTGACCGTTACAAGCTTGCGGTCTTTGTCCTGTCGGCAAGTCTTACGGGGCTTGCTGGCGCGACCAAAGCAATCGTTTTCCAGCTCGCCTCTCTGACCGACGTGCATTGGTCCATGTCCGGCGAGGTCGTGCTGATGACGCTTGTCGGCGGAATGGGGACGATATTCGGCCCGATCGTGGGAGCCTTCATCATCACCGCCATGGCGAACTATCTGGCACCGTTCGGAGCATGGGTTACGGTAATCCAGGGCGTAGTCTTTGTCGTCTGCGTCTTGCTTTTCCGCGATGGCATCATCGGCCTGCTGGGTCGCAAGACGAAAACCTCCCTCTGACACACCTCTCTGGATAGCGGTTGGTCGAACACAAGCCGGCCGCGTCTGGATATGCCGAACAGCAGATCAGATTTGGTAGAGGCCCCCTACTCCTAGTACCACATTCATTTCGGCTGCGGTCGCAGCAAGAGCCGTTTGGACCGCAGAAACTGAAAGACGCTGGCTGTCGTCCAGACGCGCGACGTAGGGAACTGTCAAAGCGGCAGTTGCATGGCCGTTCAGGTCGAAGATCGGATAGCTGATCGCGTGAACTCCGCTGAACTGATTGCTTTTCATGTTCGCAAAGCCCTGCGAGCGAATGATGCGAAATGCGTCCTTGTGGCCGCCCAACTGCTGCGGCGACATTCCGGGGCAAAGCTGCCTCAGCAGACGATCCACCTCGGTCTCGTCTTGGAAAGACATGAGAACACGTCCTGAGGCGGACTTGAGAATGTCCAGCTTGCTCCCGAGCTTTATGCTGAAGCCGACGCCTTCCGGCGTATCGATCTGGGCAATAACGAGCTGGCTGGTACCGTTCAGCACGGTCAGATGGCACGACTGTCCTGACCGTTGCGAGAGCGCCCGCATGCGCGGTGCCGCTTCGTTCAGGAGACGCTTCGTCGGCGGGAAGCTGTGCGATAATTCGAAGAGTCGAGTGCTCAGAATGAATGTGTCGCCCACCTGCACGATATATGCGCGGCGCACGAGACAATCGATCATGCGGAAGATTTCTCCCACGGATCGGCCCAACCGCTCGGCCATGTCCTTTCGGGTCAGCCCGTGTTCTTGTTTCGAGAGGAGTTCGAGAATATCGAGCCCCTTCTCCAGAGCGGGCGCGGTATATAAGCGTGCGTCACCGACCACTGGTTGGACATCAGCGCTCCTGCTAGCGATATCATTCATGGAAGGTCACCGGTCTTCCAAACCAGAGCATTGTCTAGCGTCGCCATGGCATCAGACAACCGCCTCGATCTCAAGCGCGAGACGACCTGCGTCGTCAAAAGCGCGCAGCATCCAGGCATTGTCCTGTGCATCGGCGACAAGATAGAGTGGCCGAGATGCAAAAAACGGCGACATGTGTTTTGCCGTGAAGGCAGAGAAAGATTGGCCGTGCTTCACTCTTAGATGCTCCGTTAGCAGTAATGTCACCAGACCTCCGTTCACGACGAGGTCGGGAAACCCTTCGGTGTCGCAGGCAAATGCACGATCCCAGTGAATCCGATGCGAATTGAAGCCAAGCGCCGAATACTGAAACAGCAGCATGTCGTCTGGAGTGACTGCGGCTGCATCAGCGATGGGCGGCACTGCTTGACCTTCCGCCATCTTTCGGGCGCCGGTTTGGGCGCTCATGAGGAGATATGTCTGCGTCTCGGCTAGGACGGGTCCAACTTTTTCAGAGATCAGATTATGGGCGATCGTCACGACCGCCATCGGTCCGTTCGCCGTCTCCTTTTGCGAAACCTTTTCGACGTAACTTTCCCGCTGCAGCGTCTCTCCGATAGTGATATCGCCGAAGTACTGGACGCGGCGACCGCCGAGTAGAAGCCGGGGAAGACCGAGGTCTGGCAGAGGCACTCCCAACCCCGGAAATCCATCGCCTCGTAATGCGCCTCGCGGAGTGTCGGCCCCGAAAAGGATGAACTGCCAGCCCCGGGGAAGACGGTCGCCTTCCCCATAAACATCCTGGTCCAGATTGAGCATTGCAGCCACACGACGAACCGTTGCAATCGCGCAGGTTTCACTTCGGCGGATGCTTTCGGTCCTCAATCCGGATGTTCCTTGCTGCGTCATGGGTGATGTCCTCTGCGTTGTCGAGGCAGCCGGTGGACACGAACGATACTCACGCCCACGAATCTACCCCTGAAGTTCTACTGTTTAATCCGAAGACATGTTTAACGGGCATCGTCGTCCAGCTTGGAGAGTAAACTCCAACCTATTCCGAACGATTGAGGTCGAAATCCCGGGTTTCAGGGCTCATGAGAAGGGCGACGAACGAAACCATGATGATGATGACGCACATGGCCGTGATGATCCACACCTCGCCGCCGAACTTCTGCATCAACCACGCCGCGACAAAGGGAGTCGGGCCGGCGAAGAGCAGGTTGGCGCCGGTGTAGGCGAGCGCCGAACCGGAATAGCGGACCGCCGTCGGGAAATGCTCGGCGAAGAAGGATGGCAGGATGCCGCTCTGCGCCTGGATGCTGCCGGTAAAAACAGCCATCGCGAGGAAGATTAGAAAGGCGTTACCCGTACTAAGCATCGGGAAGTAGAAGATTGCGATTGCCAGCATGATCAGGGAAGTGACGATCAGAGGGGGCTTGCGTCCGAACCGGTCGCTGGCTGCACCTCCGATGCAGGTTGTGAAGATTGCCACGACATTGGCTGCCATCAGGCACATGAATGCCGTCTGGTTCGACACACCGATCGTCTTCGTCAGATAGCTGATCGAAAAAACCGTCACGACGTAGTAGCAGGAGGCTGGGGCCGCCCAAAACAAGAGCAGACGCAGAATGGCGCGACCGTGGCTTTTCAGCACGGATCTTTTCACTGCTGCCTCGCCATGGGCGGGATTCGCGCGTTCTTCCTTTTCCTTCAACTTCTGGAAGGCCGGGGTTTCGTCAACCTTGAACCGGATGTAGACGCCAAGGACGACCAGCAGAACACTCATCAGGAACGGAATACGCCAGCCCAAACTCGTGAACTGCTCCGCAGTCATCAGGGTCGTGATGATAAACAGCAGGCCATTGGCCAAGACCTGGCTTGCAGGCGCCGCCATGTTGGTGAACGCACCGAAAAGCCCGCGTCGGTCGGACGGCGCATGCTCCATGGCGAAGAGCTGCGCACCGGTCGATTCACCGCCAAGAGCAAACCCTTGGATGAAGCGCAGGAGCACGATCAGAATCGGCGCCCAAATTCCAATGCTGGCATAGGTAGGCATGATTCCGATCAGGAACGATGCGATGCCCATCAGGATGAATGTGAACAGAAGGATGTTCTTGCGGCCAAGACGATCTCCGAGGATGCCCATCACGATACCGCCGGCGGGGCGCGCGAAGAAGCCGACGCCGAACGTGGCAAATGACGCAAGTAGGGCGCTGTTCTCGTCCATGGTTGGAAAGAAGAGCCCCGGCAGCACGGTCGCTGAAATCGCGCCATAGGCTGTGAAGTCCAGCCACTCCAAAGCGGAGCCGAGTGCACTGCTGACTGCGGCTTTTCGCGCCATCGGGGTGACCGCCGTGCGTTCGCTAGGGGAATGTAACGTACTGATATTGTTATCGGTTGCGGCCAAGGCTTTTTCTCCTCCTCATAGCCTGATGCTTCCGCGCCCTCCTTGGAAGGCAGGCGCCTCATCACCTCAAGATGTCACGTGTTGTGATGCGTCTCCCTTTGCCATTCAGCAAATGTCCTACCCTCGTTGGCGAGGCGAACAAGCAAAGCCGACGGCTCAGATCCTGTGCCGCCGATACGGGTAGCTTCTTCGACTTCCGCCAGTATTGCGGAAAGTCCGAACTGGTCTGTGGCGAACATCGGCCCACCTCTCAGCTGCGGGAAACCGTAGCCGTTGACGAAAACGAGATCGATGTCGGAAGCCCGAGCGCTGATCCGCTCCTCCAGAACCTTCGCGCCCTCGTTTGCCATGACAGCAAGGATGCGCTTCTGGATATCTTGAGGCGTGAAGGAACGCTTTCGAACCTCTCGTCTCTTGCGTTCAGCTTCGATGATGTCCGCGACTGCGGGCGACGGAAGTCGTTTTCCATCGACATAGTCGTACCAGCCTCCGCCCGTCTTGCGTCCGAGCCGGTCGGCTTCGCACAACAGGTCCGGAAGGGAGACATAGCGTTCACCCGGATCGCGCGTCGCTGCCCTGCGTTTGCGCATAGCCCAGGCGATGTCGAGACCGGACATGTCGGAAACTGCGAAGGGGCCCATGGCAAATCCGAAAGCTTGCAGCGCCTCGTCAATTTCCTGAGGTGAAGCACCGTCTTCGACGAGGTACTCCGCATGCCGGCGGTAGATCGCGAAGATCCTGTTGCCGATGAAACCGTCGCAGACCCGCGCGACGATCGGTAGTTTTCCAATCCTGCGCGCCAAGGACAGCGCAGTCGCCAGAACGGCCGGAGCGGTTTTGTCAGCCTGGACAACTTCCAGCAACCGCATGACGTGCGCTGGCGAGAAAAAGTGAAGGCCGACCACATCGGCCGCGCGCCCTGCCTGTTCAGCGATGAGATTGACGTCCAGGTAGGATGTGTTCGTCGCGAGAACGGCATCGGGTTTCGCGAGGAGATTCAATTTCTGAAAAATCGAGCTCTTCACAGCGAGATCTTCGAAGGCTGCCTCGATGACGAGATCCGCGTCCTTAACAACACCCCAGTTCTCGGTCACCTGCAAGCGACTTAGAATCTCTGCTGATTTCGTCTCTGAAATCCTGCCGCTTTTTTGCTGTGACTGCAGAATGCCGGCGATACGCTCGCGCCCAGCCTTCGCGGTTTCGGTCGTCTGCTCCAGAACAATCACGGGCAGACCTGCTGTAGCCAGACTAACAGCAATACCCGAACCCATCGTGCCGGCACCAACGACGGCAGCCAGGTCAACTGTTTTGGGCTCGACCCCTTCGAGGTCGGGAACCGTCTCAGCCCATGCTTCCGCGCGCTTCAGATATTGAAGGGCCTTAGCTTCTTCCGAATGCCGAAGGCGCTGATGAATTTCGTGCTCTTGCAGCAGTCCTTCGTCGAAACTTGACGAGGCCGCGGCCGCGATCAGCGTAGCGGTCTGCGTGGCCGCAGTGACTCCTTTCGCGCGCTTGACAGCGCTGTCGAGGCTCCTCTTCTCCGCGTCAGCGTTCCCCGAAACGACGGCGCGCTGCGACAGTCGGCTCTTGCCCCCCGATTCAGAAAACCCGAGCGCGGCTTCAATAACGTCGCACTCAACTCTATCGAACAGCCCGGTCTCGGTAGCCTCGCGGGCAGTTAAAGGCCGCGAGGCAACCAGATCGATCGCATTAGCGATGCCGATCAGCCGGGGCAGCCTCTGCGTTGCACCGGCACTGGGAGTCTGCCCTAGCATGAGGCCAGGCAGGCCTGCGGTCGCGGACGATGTTGCTATGCGAAGGTCACAAGCAAGCGAAAGTTCGAGGCCAATGTCGAGAGCCGGCCCGGTAATTGCGGCAATGACCGGCTTGTTGATCGTCTCGATCACGGCAAAGAGTGATGACGAAATATCATCCCAATCGCCCTCCACAGCCGGCGGATTCGTCAGGAAGCGGCCAGAAACGCCAGTGATTATGATGGCGACAACGGAGCCGTCCTGGTCGAATTCCTTCAGGGCCTCCAGAAGAAGGGCGCTGACGTCAGACGCCAGGGCATTTTCGGGCGGATTATCGATCACGATAACTCCGGCCTTGCCAATCACAGACTTGGAAACTGAACCCATCGCCTGCTTCTCCACTACGCTCATTGGTCAGCTCGGTCCCGATATGCGAGCGCAGACCCAGCGCGATAAACCAGCCGGCATCCGCCGTGCGAGCGCGTCATTGATCGGATTGCGGGCATCCCGCCCACTCCTCCGCTGGGGCCTTCACAGCGCAGCGTCTTGGAAGGTGCGCGCCCCTTCGATTGCCTCGAGCGGCGAGCGCCCCCAACTTTCGATCAGACTGTTCAAAACAGCTCCGAGCCAGATCAGCCTTTGGTTGGTTCGGCATCGACCTGATGTACTTCGACCACGTTTCCTTCCGGATCCTGGAAAAATATCTGGTCCCATCCCTTGATGGCCCACTGACCGTAGTCCGCGTAAGGAATGCCGCGCTGGGTTAGTCGCTTCTTGATGCCTTCAATATCGTCGGTTCTAAAAGCAATATGTCCGCGATCCAGCGGGTTCACGCCTTTGCCGGTCTTGAACGCCACGTTCAGATCGCGGGTGGCAAGATGCATTTCGGTTGTGCCGTCCGTGAGAAATGCGACGTGCCCGCCGTAGCCGCGATCCTTGATCTGATCGTCAGCGTCATGGCCGCCATAATAGGTCTGATCCAACTCGAGAACATCCTTATAGAAGTTCTCCAGATCGGTAACGTCCTTGGCGGTGAAGTTAACATGATGAAAACGAGTAGTCACAGCTTCCTCCTTCGTGTGTTGCCATGCGAATGGGCATGGACTTGACTTGGCGCTCCCGAGCGCCGATTTCAGTGAATGTGGATGCCGCCATTGACGTCGAGCGTCGCGCCGGTCATGTAGGTCGACAAATCGGACGCTAGGAACATGCATGCTCCGGCAACCTCATCCGGCCGCCCGGGCCGTCCAAGCGGAATGGCCATCGACAGCTCCTGAAGGCGCTCGGGCGAAATAGCACCGGCGACAAAGTCCGTCTCGATCAGAGACGGACAAATCGCGTTCACCCTTACCCCCACCGAACCGAGTTCACGAGCCAGCGTCCTGGTCATGCTAAGCACGCCGCCTTTCGATGCCGCATAGTGGGCGCCACCGAACAGCCCACCTCCACGCTGGGCGGCAACGGACGCGACATTGACGATCGAACCCGCCTTTTGATCGGCCATTGTTAGCGCGAATGCAGTCACGATATTGAAAGTACCGGCGAGATTGACCGACATGACGACGTCATATTCCTGATCGGTGATCTCGTGGAACTTCGCGGCTCGCATGACGCCGGCGGAATGAACAAGCACGTCGACGCGGCCGAACGTCTCAAGCACGGTATTGCGCGCCGCATCGCATTCGTCGCGCGACGTGATATCGCATTTAAGTGCGACGCAGCGCGAAGCTGGATACTTTTTTGCCAAAGCAGCAGCGGCGTCTTCCACCCCGTCATTGACATCCAAAATTGCGATGAGGGCGCCGTTTTCCGCCAACATTTCAGCTGTCGCGCGCCCGATCCCGTGAGAGGACGCTGCGCCGGTGATGACGCACACCTTATCTTTCATAAGCATAAGCTTGCTCCTCCAAAACTGCTTGGGAGGGAGACATATAGGTTTCATATATGCTGTCAATGGTTCATATGCAAAATTTAGGCGTTGACGCTCTTTTATTGGCAAACTAAAGATTCTATATATGCAAACGGGCGTCTAATGGCTGACTATGTGCCGCCCGGCGCAGGGAGGAATTACAACTACATCGCTAGTTCCTGCCAGCGATTCAAAGTTGCTCTCGCCCTGGGGAGCATACAGAAGACGGGAGGCTCCTAAATGACGAACAGATTCCTTAAAGGGCTGCGCGTGCTAGACTTGACGAGTGTGGTTGTCGGACCGACATGCACATGGCGACTGGCGCAGTACGGTGCCGAAGTCATCAAAGTCGAGGCGCCGGAAGGTGACCTGATGCGCGGATTGGGGGGGGTGTCTCCAACTGGACAACACTCGGGTACATATCTTCATCTCAATCGCGGCAAACGGAACATTTGCCTGGATCTGAAGAAGCCAGATGCCAAGGAAGTGATCGAGAAATTGGTTGAATGGTGCGAAGTTCTAGTCGCCAATATGAGGCCGAGGGCACTGGAGCGTCTCGGCCTGGACGCCGCTTCGGTTCTGGCGAGACATCCGGTCAAGATTCACTGTCTTATGACTGGCTACGGTACCGACGGACCATACGCTGGCCAACCCACCTATGACAGCGTCGTTCAAGGCGTATCGGGAATCGGCGGCTTATTTCTCGAGCGGGATGGTATGCCTGCTTATGTGCCGCTCGTCGTCTGCGATCACGTTGTTGGCGAAATTGCAGCAGGATCAATCCTTGCAGCCGTGATAAAGCGCAACGAGGGCGGAGGCGGAAGCAGTCTAGAAATACCGATGTTCGAAACGATGGCCGCGTTCGTGCTGCAAGAGCATCTAGCGCAGGAATCGTTCGACCCGCCTGTCGGCTCGGTGGGGGATAAGAGGCTTTTGAACCCACATAATAAGCCACTAAGGACTGCAGATGGCTGGATTTCAGTAACAATCAACACGGATTCTCAGGTCAGGGCGTTCCTGAAATCCGTGGGTCGCGACCATCTTCTCGAAGATCAGCGTTTTGCTACCGTCGCCGACCGGGCGAAAAACGTCAAGGAATGGTTCGAGGTCCGAGGAGCGGCTTTGTCAGATAGGACAACAGCTGAATGGCTCAGGATTTTCAAGGCTGCGGACGTTGCAGCAATGCCTTGCCACACTCTTACAACTTTGCGTGCCGACCCTCACCTCGAGGCGGTTGGATTGGTTTCGAGCGAAGAGCATCCAACCGAAGGCCGGGTTGCAGTCATTCGGTCAACCATCCGCAGCGAAGAAGGCTATCCAGCACCTGGCTGCTATGCCCAACCGAGAGGATGGGAGACCCAACGGATTCTGGAAGAGATAGGTCTCGGAGCACAAGAGATCGATTTACTGGTCATGTCCGGGACAGCAATCATTGCCGCCCAGCGGTGACCCAAACCTATGCCTCCCAAGGCACTGCCGTGCTCAGTAGATTCGGGATTTGCCGAAGATGCTGAGCACGGCAATCAAGTGGCGAAGAAAAAGTAGTTTTTGTCGGTGTGAATGCCAAGCGTCCCTGCTGCGAAGCAAGTCGACGATTTACAAGGCCTTACCCTTCAAGGAGAATCGACGCCTTGCGCAAGATCGTTGTTTCCGACCAACCACACCACCGGGTCTAAATTTCTGATCGGTTCAACGACAGTAAGACTGCTCTAGGCTGATGTCACACTGGTTGCGATAGTTGAGCGGCCGATTACCGTTTATGCTCCTATACTCACAACGACGCTTCAAACATCATCGAACCAGACAGCGAAATATTCGTTCTCCTGAGTAGGGTGCACGCGGTTGCCCTTGAGTTGCGGCGCGGAATGATTGAAGAGCTTGCGCCAGTATGGCTGGATCAAAATACCGGAGTCCTGCAACAGGAACTCAATATCCTTCATAAGCTCCTGACGCTTCTGCGGATCGGCAATGGCCAACGCCTCATTGAGCTTCGTATCGAATTCTGGATTTGACCAGCCACTCTCATTCCAGGCTTCGCCGGACCGATAGGCGATGGCAAGTACTTGGACCCCCAGCGGACGCATGTTCCAGGTAGTCATGGAGAAGGGGTATTTCGTCCAGTCATTCCAGAAAGTGGAGCCAGGCAGAACTGTTCGTTTGACCTTGATCCCAGCCTCCCGCAGCTGTGCCGCAATCGAATCTCCGGTATTGCGATGAAAATCTTCATCCGCCGTGATTAGTTCATGCTCGAAATCAGTTTTTCCGGCCTCCGCGATCAAAGCATTAGCTCTAGAGATATCACGTTTAACCGTTGGAAGTTCGAAATACTCGGGATGGATCGGGGACACGTGGTGATTCGCGGCTACTGTTCCAGCCCCGCCATAACCGAGCTGCAGCACCACCTCATTGTCAACGGCAAGCTGCAAAGCATTGCGAACGCGCTTGTCATCATAGGGTTTATTCATGACGTTCATGCGCGCCAGCAAGGTACCGGCCGTTATAGTCTCTGCCTTGATCAAGCCAACGCCATCCAGAATCGGAACCAGATCTGCGTTCGTTTCGTAGTTTGCGTGAATCTCACCTGCCTCAAAGGCCGAAATCATTGCTGAGGTGTCGCTGCCATAGTCTATGAACTCGATTCCATCAATGTTGGCCTCACCTCCCCACCACGCTCCATTCTCTCGGCGCTTGAGCACCGCTCGAGTTCCTACGTCGTATGACACAAGCTCGAATGGCCCGGTCCCAATCGGGCATGCGACAAAGGTCGCACCCTTCTCATCGAAGGATCTATGGACAACTAGGGCTGGATAGTCCGAAAGGTTAGGGATGAAGCTGATATCCGGTTTAGTAAGCAAAATGCGCAGAGTCATATCATCGACTCTCACAACAGCTTCCTCGCGCATTTTTCCGGTCGCCGAATCCACGAGCGTCCCCATGCGTCCAGCCATAGAGTTCCCTTCAACATTACGATCGCACCAACGGCGTAAGTTGAAAATTACGTCGTCTACATTAAAGGCGTCGCCATTATTCCAGGTTGCACCGGGCCGAATATGAAAAATGAACTCCGTAGCATTGTCGTTGACCTCCCAGGACTCCAGCAACTTGCCTTCAAAGGTAAAATCATGTGTATATTTGATAAGCGGCTCCAACGTCTGCCGCTCCACGTTGGCAATTTCGAACCAATCAGCAGTCCGCGGATCCTTGGGATCCTTCACAAACATTGCAACTTTTAGAATTCCGCCTTTCTTGGGCGCGGCTGCGTGCGCCGGAGGTAAAGCCAAGCCCGCCAACGTGTAGGCCAGGACCGTGGAGGCACCGAAAGCACTTGCAAGCGCGAGGAACTCCCGCCGATTTACGCGCTCCTCCCGACACGCTTGCGCGGCAGCGCGAATGTGATCGGGCACCTCTTCCCCGTTACTACAAAACATCACCATCAACGTTTTATCCTGCTTGTGAGTAGTTCGCACCCTCGAATGCCCGTCGCGAGGTTGGCTAGTGTTACGTCCAACGAACCAATAGCATCAGAGGCCTCATTGAATTTCGTCGACCGATTCTTGCGCAATCTTTATTGCACTGCAACAAATCAATTGCACGATGTGGAAAATGTTTTTCTGCCAGAATTCTCGATCGGGTCCGGCGAGCGAATCCGCTGCATGCATCGACCTGCCCCAGAAAGTCTGGAATGCCGCTTTCAGTCGGTGCTTGCTAGCTTGTCCAGCAATAGGTAATGCCGCCGTTTCCCACCGAAATGGGCCTCACGGCATCAAGGCCGTTGATAATCATCGACCACGACAATTCTGTACATCGCTTCCCATATCACAAAGGAACGGCTCCTGACGGAGAAAGCAATTGCTTGTACGGATCGAATTCTTGATTCGTAGATTGACGACGCGTTCGCGAATTAGGGCTGACATCGGGCAATCGATTCACGATGAACCAATTGATTTGCGACTGAAACCTTTATTGGCGGTGCGTCATCCGGTTCAAGACTGCAACGCTTTATGATTTCCAACGCCGCATTGGCTATCGCGTCGTAGGGCTGGGCAACAGAGGTGAGCGGTGGTGTCAGATATGCGGCCAGACTGTCGTCGTATCCAATGACGGACATTTCGTCAGGAACACGTATCCGACGTGCATGTAAAGCCTGCAACACGCCGGCGGCCAACACATCTGAACCAGTCATTATCGCACTTACTCGCGAGCCTTCGCGGTCGAGCAGTACGTCGGCGAGAGTTCTCCCTGCATCAAAGGGACCCACCCCTGCATTGGCATCCCCCAAGAGTAGTGGACAATGATCAACATTCAGGCCCTGACGTTCTATGGCTTGGCTAAACCCCTCTGCACGCCTCCGTTCGGTTATGGCTGCTTTTGCGCCCCGATAGTCCGTTAGAGGCTTCCAACCGATGAAGGCAATCCGACGGTGACCCAGCGACATCAGAACCTTGATACTGTCGTCGAAGCCAGGACGAAGGTCGACGTCGATTAGATGGGTGTCCTCGATACGATCACGTTCAACCTGAACGATAGGTATTCTAGCGCGCTTCAAAGGGGCCATATTGTTTGGATCCAGCGCATGACAGATGATAGCCGCCTCTACGTCGTATTCAATGAACAGGCGTATAGCGTTTCTTTCGGCTTTTAAAGAAAAACTATGGTTGGTTGACAATATTGAATAACCTTGATCCGCAGTTACGACACGAATAGCGTGAGCTATATTCGTATAGAACGGGTTCGTTCTCTCTGACGATAATAGAAGGCCAATAGTGTAACTTCTCTGGTTACGCAGAGACCTCGCTTGTAAATTTGGAAAATACCCCAACGTCTCAACGGCGCTAAGGACCTTCATTCTGTTCTCGGTCGAAACATAGCCATTCTCGTGTATCACTCGCGTAACAGTACTCGGCGAAACTCCCGCCAATTTAGCAACATCGGAAATACGGGCTTTCGTCATACGATCACATCTTCCGCGCTCAGACCGCGACATAAGAGGTCTGCATCTAAACCTTGAGTTTCATAGTTTCACGTCAGGCGCATCACACCCTTGCCTGTTATCTCATTGCAGCAAATATCCAGCAATGCACGCCGACAGAACGGATCCCTGCAACGCAAAGGCTACGGACCTGTCCGACCAAAAATCTAGGCCTTCTTGCAAAACACATTGATACGTGGTGACGCAACCACATAAGGTCAATCGCGTCAATGGAGCACTGAGGACCGAGGTGGGGTCCCAATAACGGGGACGTCAGTTCATATCGGAGATGAACATCAAAGCCGCAATAATACGAGAATCCAAGCTTCCGCCTGAGTTTCAGTGTTTCCTTGCGAATCTTGCCAGCAAACAGTTTTTTCAATTGTTTGTTTTCAGTCTCGAGACGGAGCAGATCCTATAGTGTATTGGCGAGATTCTTTTCTGCGTCTTTTCCGGTCACTCCGGCGAATTTGAGGTTCCGGCCTACCTGGCGGCGATTGACAATAATACAGATTGATCAACTGTTCTGCCTCCTGCATACCGGCATAGCGCTTGCGAAAGCTTTCAGCGGTCACGCCTCGCCGTCACTGCCGCCGTCTGATCACTACAAAGAATAGCGGCCAGGATGAGATCGTGCTCAAGGCAAGGCCGAGCAATGCGGCCCGCTGCAAGAATTTGGACTTGACGAAACAGGGATAAGCGCTTGCGAGCAGCTCGCCTTGATTCAACGGCCAGGCGTAAATGAGGGCACCGGACGGCCTGAGACGAGTCCCGGGCGCCGCATCTCCAATTGGATAGCTGTTCAGGAACCCATACGGAGGATCGGCTTGATGGTCTTGCCACTTTCACTATCAGCCATGGCCTGGTTGATCTCGTGGAAGTTATAGAAACGAACGAGCCGGTCAAAAGGGAAGCGACCCTGACGGTAGAGTTCAATCAGAGTCGGGATGAAGGTCTGTGCAACCACATCACCTTGTACGATGCCCATAATCCGGCGGCCCGGGATCATGACGTCGTTGATGTTAAACGATGCCTCCGTGCCCTCCTTCGTTGCGCCAACGATACCGCACACACCGAAAATACCAAGACAATCAATCGCTTGACGCAGGACGTCGGCGCGACCGCTGCATTCGAGTGAGAAATTGGCACCTTTCGCGGTAATCCGCTGAATCTCTTCAACCGGATTGACTTGTCGGCTGTTGACCAGGTGCGTTGCGCCCAACTCCTTAGCGAGTTCGAGCCGCGAGGCATTGACATCGACTGCGATGATTGTGGTCGCGCCACCCACCTTGGCAGCCATCACGGCAGCCAGGCCGACCGCGCCGGCGCCGAACGCCACGAAACTCGATCCGGCATTTACCTTAAGGGCATTGAGCACCGAGCCAGCGCCAGTCTGGATACCGCATCCGAGCGGACCCAGCAATTCGAGGGGCACATCCTTCGGAACCTTGACCACGTTGCGTTCGTTCGCAATGGCAAACTGGGCGAAGGAGGACTGACCAAGGAAATGGTCATGAACCACCGCGCCAACCGCATCGATGGTAGCGGTCGAACCGTCGAGGCGCCCGCCTCCGAAATTCAGCGGCGCCATATGCTCGCAGTGCGCCGGGTGACCCGATTCGCACGTGTCACAAAGTCCGCATGACATGTAGGTCATGACCACGTGATAGCCAGGAACTACATTCGTGACATTTTCACCAACCGCTTCGACAATCCCGGCACCCTCATGTCCTAGGGTTCAAACCCATTTATCGCGTTGATTTGGCGTAGCAAATCAGATTCAGGATTTCCGATCAACGGATTGGAGGCTTGGATGGGTCGGTTGTT
>NZ_FPBI01000045.1:0-24016 GCF_900116595.1 Mesorhizobium sp. YR577
GGACCGGGTCTGGAACCGGGATCAAGGGGGAGTGGCGGTGACCTCCCGCCCTGGTGTGGTAGCCAGGGACCCGAGGGCCCGACACAGGCCGGCGTCCTGCGGCCGCATGCCCTGACTGGAGGCTTCAGGTGAAAATCTGTGGCGGAAGGATCAAGGGTAGATCGCGCAGGATGCGGAGAACCCGCGGCGTCTTGTCCATGGAATGTACATGGAGCGGGCGTTGTGACCGGCCAACTTCGGGACAGACACCGAGCGGGGCGCGGAAGTCGCGCCACGTACTAAACATTAGGAAGGCACGGCCATGCGCCCCGCTTCCCGATCTTTGACAATGGCCAGATGCGAAAGCAGGCGTGGCGATGAACAGGTGCGTCCTTCGAGGCTCGCTTCGCTCGCACCTCAGGATGAGGGAGGTTGGCGATGAAGCGCGCCGGCGTATTCTCCCCCTCAAGCGGGAGGGAGACGCTGATCCTCCAAGGACGCCCCTACCGGCGCTGCCGGCAGTTTTCGCTCAAGGCCCAAAGTGCCCCTTGCGACCGTTCACACCTTGTCATAACCATTCAGCACCGAATTCGGGAGCACCACATGGCCGGCGCAAAAACAACAAAAAAATTCCGCTCGCAGGAGTGGTTCGACAATCCTGACAATCCGGGCATGACGGCACTCTATCTCGAGCGTTACCTGAATTACGGCTTGACGCGCGAGGAGCTGCAATCGGGCAAGCCGTTGATCGGCATCGCCCAGACCGGGTCGGACCTGTCGCCTTGTAATCGCCATCACATCGAGCTTGCCAAGCGGGTGCGCGAAGGTATCGTCGCGGCCGGGGGCGTCGCCTTTGAATTTCCCTGCCATCCGATCCAGGAGACGGGCAAGCGCCCGACCGCCGCGCTCGACCGCAATCTTGCCTATCTCTCGCTGGTCGAGGTGCTCTACGGCTATCCGCTCGATGGCGTGGTGCTGACCATCGGTTGCGACAAGACCACGCCGGCCATGCTGATGGCGGCAGCGACGGTCAACATTCCAGCGATCGCGCTCTCTGTCGGACCGATGCTGAACGGCTGGCACAAGGGCAAGCGCACCGGCTCCGGCACCATCGTCTGGGAATCGCGCCAGCGGCTTTCGGCAGGCGAGATCGACTATGATGAGTTCATGGACATTGTGGCCTCGTCCGCACCGTCGGTCGGCTATTGCAACACGATGGGCACGGCGACCACGATGAATTCGCTGGCCGAGGCGCTCGGCATGCAGCTGCCGGGTTCGGCCGCCATTCCCGCGCCCTATCGCGAGCGCGGGCAGATTTCCTACGAGACCGGCAAGCGCATCGTCGGCATGGTCCATGAGGATCTCAAGCCGTCCGACATCATGACGCGCGAGGCCTTCGAAAACGCCATCGTCATCAATTCCGCGATCGGCGGTTCGACCAATGCGCCGATCCACCTCAACGCCATTGCGCGCCATCTCGGCGTCAAGCTCGACAATGACGACTGGCAGGCTGTCGGCCACAAGATTCCGCTGCTGGTCAACCTCCAGCCGGCCGGCGAATATCTCGGCGAGGATTATCATCATGCCGGCGGTGTGCCGGCGGTGGTCGCCGAACTGCTCAAGGCCGAGCTGCTGCCGCATCCCGCAGCACTTACGGTCAATGGCCGTTCGATGGGCGACAATTGCGCCAATGTCGAGAACCTCAACCCGGAGGTCATCCACCCCGTCTCGAACCCGCTCAAGGAAAGTGCTGGTTTCATCAATCTCAAGGGCAATCTCTTCGACAGCGCCATCATGAAGACCAGCGTGATCTCGCCGGAATTCCGCGACCGATATCTCTCCAACCCAAAGGACCCCGAAGCGTTCGAGGGTAAGGCGATGGTGTTCGACGGACCCGAGGATTACCACGCCCGCATCGATGATCCCGCGCTCGGCATCGACGAGCACACGCTGCTGTTCATGCGCGGGGCAGGTCCTGTCGGCTATCCCGGAGGTGCGGAGGTGGTGAACATGCAGCCGCCGGCCTACCTCATCAAGAAGGGCATCCACTCGCTGCCCTGTATCGGAGACGGCCGTCAGTCCGGCACGTCCGGCACGCCGTCCATCCTCAACGCCTCGCCGGAAGCGGCGGTCGGCGGTGGGCTGGCGCTGCTGAAGACAGGTGATCGTGTGCGCATCGATTTGCGGAAGGGCACCGCCGACATCCTCGTCACCGACGATGAGATCGTGCGCCGCCGCGCCGAACTGCAGAACAATGGCGGCTATCATTATCCCGAGCATCAGACGCCGTGGCAGGAAATCCAGCGCGGCATGGTCGACCAGCTCGCGCAGGGCATGGTGCTGAAGCCGGCGGTGAAATACCAGCGCGTGGCGCAGACGAAGGGCGTGCCGCGGGACAATCATTGACGATAGAAGGCAGGCCTGCGAGCGCTGCGCTAGCTCCCGTCTCGGCGAAGCCGAGACGGAGAGGGGTCTAAACCAGCGTTGGTAACCGAGACCTCAAGCCGCCTTCTTCTTCGCCAGTCTCGCCTTGATGCTCTCCACATCGGCGCGGGGCGTCGCGGCGAACAGCGTCTTGGTGTAGCTGTGCTTCGGATCGGAAAAGACCTCGTCACGTGACCCGTATTCGACCGCTTCGCCGAAATACATCACCATAACGTCATCGGCGATATAGCGCACCACCGACAGGTCGTGGCTGATGAAGACGTAAGTAAGCTGGAACTCGTCCTGCAAATCGGCGAGCAGGTTCAGCACCTGCGCCTGCACCGAAAGATCGAGTGCCGAGACCGGCTCGTCGAGCACCAGCAGGCTCGGGTTCAGCATAAGCGCGCGGGCGATCGCGATGCGCTGGCGCTGGCCGCCGGAGAACATATGCGGATAGCGGTTGTAGTGCTCGGGGCCGAGCCCGACCTTCTTCAGCATCGCCATGGCGCGGTCGCGTCGCTCGGCTGCCGGAATGTCGGTGTTGATCTTCAGTGGTTCGCCGAGCACGTCGCCGATCTTCTGGCGCGGATTGAGCGAGCCGTAGGGGTTCTGGAAGACGATCTGCACCTTGCGGCGCATTTCCGGCGTCAGCGCCGAATGGGCGATGTCGACCTTGTTGCCGTCGATCAGAAGCTCGCCGGAGGTCGCCGGATCGATCAGCGTGATGATGCGGGCGAGCGTCGACTTGCCGCAGCCGCTTTCGCCGACGATGGCCAGCGTTTTGCCTTTCTCGACCGAGAAGCTCACGCCTTTGACCGCATGCACGGTGCGCGATTTCGTAAGCAGACCACCGCCGACATGATAGTCGCGAACGATGTTCTTTGCCTGGAGAACGATCTCGGTCATGCCGTCGCTCCCTCTGGGTCGAGCGCGAAGTCGGAGATCGTCGGCAGACGGTCGCCGGTGGCGTTGTCGGGCAGGGCCGAAAGAAGCGCCTTGGTGTAGTTGCTCTTCGGCGATTCAAACAGCGACAGCACGTCGGCTTCTTCCATTTTGCGTCCCTTGTACTGGACGATGACGCGGTCGGCGGTTTCGGCCACCACGCCCATATTGTGGGTGATCATGATCAGCCCCATGCCGTGCTCGGCCTGGAGGCGCATCAGAAGATCGAGGATCTGCTTCTGGATCGTCACGTCGAGCGCGGTCGTCGGCTCGTCGGCAATCAGCAGCTTCGGATTGCAGGCGATGGCGATGGCGATCATCACGCGCTGGCACTGCCCACCCGACATCTGGTGCGGATAGGAGCCGAGCCGCTCGGCGGGTTCGGCAATGCCGACCTGTTGCATGAGCTCGATGGCGCGGGCGCGGCGCTGGACACGGTCCATGCCCATATGCACGCGCAGCACCTCCTCGATCTGGAAACCGACGGTGAAGCACGGGTTCAGGCTCGCCATCGGTTCCTGGAAGATCATGGCGATGTCGCGGCCGATGATCTTGCGGCGCTGCTCGCCGGTGAGGCCAAGCAGGTCGACGCCGTTGAAGGCCATGCGGTCGGCGGTCACCGTCGCCGTCTTCGGCAGCAGTCCCATCACGGCAAGCATCGACACGGACTTGCCTGAACCGGACTCACCGACGATCGCCAACACTTCGCGCGGCTCGATCGACATGTCGATGCCCTTGACGGCCATGAACGCGCCGACGCTGGTGTCGAAGGAAACGCAGAGGTTTTTGATTTCGAGAAGCGGCATCTTACGACCTCTTCAGCTTGGGGTCGAAGGCGTCGCGCAGGCCGTCGCCGATCAGGTTGATGGCAAGCACCGTTATCAGGATGGCGAGGCCGGGATAGGTCACCACCCAGGGTGCGCGCAGGATGAACTCGCGCGCGGCGGCCAGCATCGTGCCCCATTCCGGCGTCGGTGGCTGCGCGCCCATGCCGAGGAAGCCCAGTGCCGCAGCCTCGAGAATGGCGTTGGAGAAGGACAGTGTCGCCTGCACGATCAGCGGTGCGAGGCAGTTCGGCAGGATCGTCACAGCCATCAGCCGCAGGTGGCCAGCACCCGCAACCTTGGCCGAGATGACGTATTCGCGGTTCTTTTCCGCCATCACGGCAGCACGCGTCAGGCGGGCGAAGTGCGGTTGCAGGACGACCGCGATTGCCAGCATCGCGTTGAACAAGCCAGGCCCGAGGATTGCCACCAGCACCAGCGCCAGAAGCAGCGAGGGGAAGGCCAGAATGATGTCCATGACGCGCATGATCAGCGTGTCGACCCAGCCGCGGAAATAGCCGGCGAGTACGCCGAGTATGATGCCGCTGGTCAGTGAGAAGACGACGACGACGAGACCGATGAACAGCGAATAGCGCGCACCGTAGATCAGCCGCGAGAGGATGTCGCGGCCGACGGCGTCGGTGCCGAGGATGAACATCGACTTGCCGCCTTCATGCCAGGCGGGCGGCGTCAGCAGCGCGTCGCGATACTGCTCGTTGGGCAGATGCGGCGCGATCAAAGGCGCAAAGATCGCGACCAGTACCAGCAGCGAGAAAACGATGAGGCCGAGGACCGCACCGTGGTTCATGGAGAAATAGTGCCAGAATTCACCAAAGGCGCCCGGACGGGCTTTGGCTTCGACGGGCAATGTGACTGTTTCGTTGCTCATCTCGGCCTCACTGCACGCGGATTCGCGGGTTGATGACGGCGTAGAGGAGATCGACGATCAGATTGACGGCCATCACGATCAGCGCGATCAGAAGCAGGCCGCTCTGCACCACGACATAATCGCGCTTACCGATGGAATCGATCATCCACTTACCGATGCCCGGCCAGGAGAAAATGGTTTCGGTGAGGATAGCGCCCGCCATCAGCGTGCCAACCTGCAGGCCGATGGTGGTGACGACCGGGATCAGCGCGTTACGGAAGGCATGCATGCCGATGACGCGGCGGGGCGTCAGGCCCTTGGCCCGCGCGGTGCGCACATAGTCTTCGCCGAGAACCTCCAGCATCGCCGAGCGCGTCTGGCGCGCGATGACGGCAAGCGGGATGGTTGCAAGCACGATCGACGGCAGGATCAGATGGCTGACGGCGGAGCTGAAAGCGCCGCTCTTGCCCGACAGCAGGCTGTCGATCAGCATGAAGCCGGTGACCGGCGGGAAGAAATATTGCAGGCCGATGCGGCCCGACACGGGCGTCCAGCCGAGATAACCGGAAAAGAAGATGATGAGCAGAAGGCCCCACCAGAAGATCGGCATGGAGTAGCCGGTCAGTGCGGCACCCATGGTCAACTGATCGAACCACGAACCGCGTTTGACGGCGGCGAAAATGCCGGCCGGAATGCCGACGACAACCGCAATGATCATGGCGACCGTCGCCAGTTCCAGCGTCGCCGGAAACAGCGCCAGGAATTCGCCGATGACGGGGCGCTTGGTGGCGATGGAGATGCCGAAATCGCCTTGCAGCACGTTCCCGATATAGTCGAAATATTGCAGCCAGATCGGACGGTTATAGCCGAAGCGTTCGAGCAGTTCCTGATAGCGCTCGGGGCTGACGCCGCGTTCGCCTGCCATGGCCAGAATGGGGTCGCCGGGCAGCAAACGCACGAAGGCGAACGCAGCCAGCGAGATGCCGAAGATCGTCGGAACGATCAGAGCGAGCTTGTTGAGAATATATCGGAGCATTTTTTCTTGCGAGAAGGGGACGACGCCCCGTTAAAGGCGCCGTCCCCTCGATTCGCTTGCCTTGTTATTCGGCGATGTCGACGCCGTCGAAGCGATGGATGCCGAGCGGGTCCATGACGAAGCCAGAGACCTTCTTGGACATCGGCATGAAGACCTTCGAGTGAGCGATGGTCAACCACGGGGCTTCGCGCTTGAAGACGACCTGCGCTTCTTCGTAGATCTTGGTGCGTTCAGCCTGATCCGTCGTGGCCTTGCCCTTCAGAAGCAGGTCCTGGAACTCCTTGTTGCACCAGATCGCATAGTTGGACTGGCCGATGGCATCGCAGCCGAGCAGGAACAGGAAGTTGTCCGGATCGCCGTTGTCGCCAGTCCAGCCGAGCTGGAAGGCGCCGTCGCGGTCCTTCTGCTTGCCGCGTTCGCGATACTCGGTCCATTCGTAGCTGACGATCTCAGCCTTCACGCCCACCTTGGCGTAGTCGGCCTGGATCAGTTCCGCGACGCGCTGGGCGTTCGGGTTGTACGGACGGCTGACGGGCATTGCCCAGATCTTCATCGAGAGATCCTTGACGCCAGCGGCCTCAAGCATCTTCTTTGATTCTTCCGGATTGTACTCGTCGTCCTTGATCGAGGTGTTGTAGGACCACATCGTCGGCGGGATCGGGTTGACGGCCACCTGGCCGGCGCCTTGATAGACCGCATCGATGATGGCCTGCTTGTTCACGGCCATGTTGAGGGCCTTGCGGACCTCGACCTTGTCGAAAGGCGCCACGGTCGTGTTGTAGGCCATGTAGCCGATGTTCAGGCCTTCCTGTTCGGCAACATGCAGGTTCTCGTCAGCCTGCAGGCCGGCAATGTCGGCCGGAGCAGGATAGGACATGATGTTGCATTCGCCGGCCTTCAGCTTCTGAGCGCGCACTGCCGGGTCGGGCGTGATCGCGAAGATCAGGTCGTCGATCTTCTGACGGCCGCCGAAGTAACCGTCCCATGCCGCATAGCGGATGACGGCGTCGACCTGGTAGTCAACGAACTGGAACGGGCCGGTGCCGATCGGCTTCTGCGTGAACTGCTGCATGGTGCCGGCTTTTTCGAGCGAGTCGGCATATTCCTTGGAGACGATCGAAGCGAAGTCCATGCCAAGGTCAGGCAGGAAGGCAACTTCCGGCTTGTTGAGGACGAACTTCACCGTCAGGTCGTCGACCTTGACGATTTCCTTGAGCAGGTCCGGGAAGCCCATGCCGGTGAAATATTCCCAGCCGGTGCCGGGAAGATACTCGAACCACTTGTTCTCTTTTTTCCACTGACGCTCGAAGGAGAAGATCACGTCGTCGGCGTTGAGGTCGCGGGTCGGCGTGAAGTAGTCGGTCGTCTGGAACTTTACGCCCGGCTTGAGTTTGAAAGTGTATTCGAGACCGTCGTCCGAGACGGTCCAGCTTTCGGCGAGACCCGGCGTGATGGTCGTCTTGCCGTGCTCGAACTCGACCAGGCGCGAATAGATGGTGCGCGAGGACGCGTCGAAATCGTTGCCGCCGCTCCATGGCGACGGGTCAAAACCGGCCGGTGACGCTTCCGAGCAATAAACCAGCGTTTTGGCATTTGCTGCCGCGCCGCCCAAGACGGTTGCAGCCGCAAGCGCAGCTGCAAAAGTCAGCTTCCTTATCATTGAAACACTCCCTGTCATGATACCAAGCCCCTCTGAACAGGCTTCGAGCGCGCATATAAGCATCGTTTTCAGGGCTTTGGAACTCCCTGTCTACATGCCGTTTGGGAAGAGGAACAAAGTTTCAAAAAGCCGATAAATTATAGACATAATATTTCATTCGGGAATGCCTCGACGAAATAGAGCGTCGCAGTCATGCAATGACGACGAAAGCTTGATTTTCGTGCCGCTCGACTGATCTGGGTTTCAACGTCGAAGCGCTGCTGTTCTGAAAAATTGTTCTGAAGCACGCAGTAAATTTCATTGCCTTCATTACGCTGGGGCAAGACTTGCATGGCCAGCCCTTGTGACAATACATAGAGACACAGCGGTTTTGCGCGAGATGCTGCAGGAGGCAGACGAGGCGGGCAAGCCGGGGCGAATGCACGGTGAGGACCGAGAGACCAAGAAATAGAATACAGGGCAGGGAGGAACGAGTGGCCAAGACGACGATCAGCAAGGCGGGCAAGGCAACGGCTGCGGCGGCAGTGAAAAACGATCCGGCAAAGAAAGCCCCAGCGAAAAAGACAGCGGCGCCGAAGGCGGCTGCCACGACGGCATCCGCGGCTTCCACGAAGGCCGGCTCCAAGGCGCCGAAGGCTGTGAGTGCTGCGAAATCCTCTAAGCCCGCAGCCGCCAAGCCGGCGGCGAAACCCTCTGCGAAAGCGGCAGCAACCGGCAAGGCAACACCAGCGGCGAAATCGCAGACGAAGCCGGCGGTGAAAGCCGCCGCAGTCAAACCAGCGGCCAAGGCCGCGCCGGCGAAAGCTGCTAAACCCACTCAAGTGGCCAAGGCAACGGCCAAGCCCGTCGCAAAGACGGCTGCGGCCAAGCCGGCGGTGAAGACCGCGCCTGCCACCGCAAAGACAAGCTCGAAGAGCTCAAGCCCTGCCAAACCCGCAGCAAAACCAGTAGCCGCAAAATCCGCGCCGTCGAAATCGCGCGCCAAGCCGGCGACGAAAGCTGCATCCAGCAAGGCGTCGGTTGCTTCATCTCCTGCCGTCGAGCCGGCTACGAAAGCTGCACTTATCGAGTTGCCGAAGGCTGTGGCTGCCAAGGCCGGTGCGGCGAAGACTGCGCCAAAGAAACCCGCTGCCGCGAAGCCGAAAGCCACCGCCGCGCCCAAGGTCGCAAAGCCGGCAGCCAAGGCCGAAACTCCGCCCAAACCCGCAGCTGCCAAGGTGCCGCTGACGAACGGCGCTGCCGGCCATGCAACCCCGGCAAAAGCCGCAGCTGCGCCGAAAGCAGCCAAGGCTGACGACAAGCCGGCCGCGAAGAAACCCGCTACGGCAGCAGGAAAGCCGTGGCTAAAAAGCTATTCGTCTGTCGTGCCGGCCGAAATCGCTCCGCTGGAATTCGATTCCATCGGCGATTTCCTGGTGAACTCGTCCAAGAAATTCGCGACGCGGCCCGCCTTCACCTGCATGGGCAAGACAATCACCTATGGTGAGCTGGAACGCCAGTCTGCCGCCTTCGGTGCATGGCTACAGTCGAAGGGCCTGGCCAAGGGCGCGCGCGTGGCGATCATGATGCCCAACGTACTGCAATATCCCGTCGCCATGATGGGTATCCTGCGCGCCGGCTATACGGTCGTTAACGTCAATCCGCTCTACACGCCGCGCGAGCTTGAGCACCAGCTCAAGGATTCGGGCGCGGAAGCAATCATCATCCTTGAGAACTTTGCCACCACCTTGCAGGCGGTGATTGCCAAGACCCCGGTCAAGCATGTCGTCGTCGCGACGATGGGCGACATGCTTGGCGTGAAGGGGTTGATCGTCAATCTGGTCGTGCGCCGCGTCAAGAAAATGGTGCCGGCCTGGTCGCTGCCGGGTCACACCAAATTCCCGGTGGTGCAGAAGGAAGGGGCCGCGCGCACCTTCAAGCCGGTGAAGTCGGAAGCTGACGATGTCGCCTTCCTGCAATATACCGGCGGCACCACAGGCGTTTCAAAAGGCGCGATCCTGCTCCACCGCAACGTGCTGGCCAATGTCGCGCAGAACCTGCTGTGGATGGAAACGGCTTTCGTGAAGAAGCCGCGGCCGGCAACCCTCACTTTCGTCTGCGCGCTGCCGCTCTATCATATCTATGCGCTGACGGTGAACGCGCTGATGGGCATGCAGCAGGGTGCTCAGAACGTGCTGATCCCCAATCCGCGTGACATTCCGGGCTTCGTCAAGGAACTGGCCAAGTATCAGGTCAATGTTTTCCCCGGCCTCAACACGCTGTTCAATGCGCTGCTCAACAATGAGGACTTCCGCAAGCTGGACTTCAAGCCGCTGCTGCTGACCTTCGGCGGTGGTATGGCAGTGCAGCGCGGTGTTGCAGATCGCTGGCAGAAACTCACCGGTTGCCTGATCTCGGAAGGCTATGGCCTTTCGGAAACGGCGCCTGTCGCGACGGCCAACCGTTTCGACGCCGACGTCTTCACCGGCACGATCGGCCTGCCGATCCCCTCGACCGTACTCGCCATCCGCGACGAGGAAGGCCGCGACATGCCCCTCGGAGAGGTCGGCGAGATCTGCATAAAGGGTCCGCAGGTCATGGCCGGCTACTGGAACCGGCCGGACGAGACAGCCAAGGTGATGACGCCCGACGGCTACTTCAAGTCCGGTGACATGGGCTTCATGGACGAGAACGGCTACACCAAGATAGTCGACCGCAAGAAGGACATGATCCTGGTCTCCGGCTTCAACGTCTATCCCAACGAGCTGGAGGAAGTGGTCGCCCAGCATCCGGGCGTGCTGGAGGTGGCGGCAATCGGCGTGCCGGATGAGCATTCGGGCGAAGTGCCGAAGCTGTTCGTGGTCAAGAAGGACCCAAACCTGACCGCCGAAGAACTGCTGGCCTACTGCAAGCAGAACCTGACCGGCTACAAGCGCCCGAGGCTGATCGAATTCCGCACGGAACTGCCGAAGACCAATGTCGGCAAGATACTCAGGCGTGAGCTTAGGGGATGAGAAGCGTTTGACCGAAGGCCAACGAAAAGCCAACGATTTGGCTTTTCGAGTGACGAACGCCTGGAGCCCAAGCGGAGGGCTGGAGCAGTGGTTACGGCAGCGTAGTCTCAAACGCGCCGATTAGCGGCGGCATAGGCCGCCGTTTATTGGCCCGACGTCTTCTTCCAGTCTCCGGTCGTGTTCCACCAGCGGTTCGGGTTGTCCTTGTCGTCAAGGCCCTTTGACCTGCTGCCCAGTATATTCGCCACCCGGATCACAGGCTCCTGATAGCTGTGAACCTGGAAAATCAGCTCTACGACCTGTTCCAGAAGAGCCTGGTCGTCGGCCAGTTCGAAGCTCACCTCGACTATGTCAGGTCGTTTGCGCAGTTCGCTTTCCGCGCCCGCCGCCGCGCCTTCAAGCGGGCGATAGCGTTCAATACCGGCACCAGACTGGTAGGCATTGCTGTCATACTTGCCCATGACCAGCGGCGCAGCCTTCACCACATGCTCCATGACGCGGTCTACATCCTCGACAGGCATCTGGACCGTCACGAGAAGCAACGGCTCCATGCGAACAGACTTTGTCTCGAAGCTCCGCATCGTCGCGCCATCCTTCGATTTATAAAATGTGCGAACACTATTAATCGCGGCCTGCTGCCATCGTGATGTCAGCAGGCGCGGTCACGTCATTGGTTCTGACGGTCAGGCCGAGGCCAGATACCCCGGCAGATCGGCGATCGAATCCAGAATCACATCCGCCAGCGGCGCCAGCGTCTCGCGCGTTCCAGTGCCGCTGAGCACGCCGATGGCTAGTCCGGCGCCGCCGGCCTTGGCCATTTCGAGGTCGTGGCGGTTGTCACCGACCATAGCGATTTCCGAAGGCTTCAGGCCGGTGAGGTCGGCGAAGGCATGGATCGCGTCGGGCGCGGGCTTGGGGTTGGCGACGGCGTCGTAACCGTAAGCGGCGTCGAACATTTGCGCCACGCCGAGCGCCAGCAAGGTCTTTTCTGCGCCGCCGGTGGAGTCATTGGTTGCCACGCCGAGCCGGAAGCCGGAGCCGTGCAGGCTGGAGATCGCGTCCTTGCTGCCGGGCAGCGGTACGGAGGCTGCAGCACCCTCTTCCGCGGTGAGGGTATCGAAACCGGTCGTCATCACCTGGCGTTCCTCGGCGCCGATTTCGGGATACCATAGCGCCACGATGTCGGCATTGGTGCCGGCAGCAAAGACCGAGTCGGCCCTAAAACACTTCCGCTCGAAATCGTAGCCGGCCTCGGCCATCAGAGCGTCCGCCTTGGCGCGGTCGCCGCCTGCCGCTTTAAGCGCCATGCGATCGCCGATGGCGAACCATGTCGCCTGGAAGTCGACCAGTGTCCCGTCCTTGTCGAACAGGATGCCTTTGATGCCGTTCAAGATGTCTACCCCGCTGCCCTTAGCTGGTGGATATGACGCACCAGACCAGCGGTCGAGGCGTCGTTGCGCGCGGCATCTTCCGTTCCTTCCACGACAGGCAGAAGACCGGTCGCCAGTTCCTTGCCGAGTTCGACGCCCCACTGGTCGAAGGAATTGATGCCATAGAGCACCCCTTCCACGAAAACGCGATGTTCGTAAAGTGCGATCAGCCGTCCCAGCATGTGCGGGTCGAGCTTGCGGTAGAGCAGCGTGACCGACGGCCGGTTGCCCGGGAACACGCGGTGCGGCGCAACGCGGTCGACCTCCTCCACCGGCATTCCCTTGGTCAGCATCTGCCGCCGCGCTTCCTCCAGCGTGCGGCCCTTCATCAGGGCTTCGGATTGCGCCAGGCAGTTGGCAAGCAGCAGGTCGTGATGGTGGCGAAGCTCCGGCTCATGGCCTTCGGCTGCCGCGAGGAATTCCACCGGGATGATGTCCGTGCCCTGATGCAGAAGCTGGAAGAAGGCGTGCTGGCCATTGGTGCCCGGCTCGCCCCACACCAGCGGCCCAGTCGGCGTCGTCACGCGCAATCCGTTGACGGTGACCTGCTTGCCGTTCGATTCCATGTCGAGCTGCTGCAGATAGGCCGGCAGCCGCGACAGTCGCTGGTCGTAGGGGATGACGGCGCGCGCCGGATAGCCGCAGACGACGCGGTGGAAATAGCCGATCAGCCCCATCACCACGGGGATGTTCTGCAACAGCGGTGTGTTCTTGAAATGCTGGTCCATCTCATGCGCGCCGGCGAGGAACTCGCGGAAATTCTTCGGCCCAACCGCGATCATGATCGGCAGGCCGATCGCCGACCACAGCGAATAACGTCCGCCGACCCAATCCCAGAAGCCGAACACCCGCTCCGGCGCGATGCCGAAGGCCGCTACCTTGTCGAGCGCGGTGGAGACGGCGGCAAAGTGCTTCGACACGGCCTCCTTGCCGAGCGCCTTTTCCACCCATTTGCGGGCGGTTTCGGCATTGGTCATCGTCTCGATGGTGGTGAAGGTCTTGGAAGCGATGATGAACAGCGTCGTCTCAGCGCTGAGACCTTTCAGCGTGTCATGTATATGCGCGCCGTCGACATTGGAGACGTAATGCGCGCGCGGCCCATCATGGTAAGGCGCCAGCGCCAGCGTCGCCATCGCCGGGCCGAGGTCGGAACCGCCGATGCCGATATTGACGATGTCGGTGATCTTCTTGCCCGTCGCACCCGGTGCCGCACCGGAGCGAACAGCGTCGGCAAAGGCAGCCATTGCATCCAGCACGGCCCGCACGTCGCCCATCACATCCTTGCCGTCCAGCAGCACGGTGTCGCCCGGGCCGTCGCGCAGTGCGGTGTGCAGCACGGCGCGCCCTTCGGTGACATTGATCTTCTTGCCCGAGAACATGCCGTCGCGGCGCTCCGGCAACCGGGCTGCGTGCGCCAGCTTGTCCAGCAACGTCATGGTGTCAGCGGTGACGGCACATTTGGACCAGTCGAACAGGAGATCGCCGTCGGTCAGCGAGAACTTGGTGAAACGCTGGGGGTCGGCCTTGAAGGCCTCGCGTATATTCTTCGGCGTGTCGGCCTGATCGTCGCGAAGCGCCGTCAGCGCGGAGTGAAGGGGGGCGTCGGTCACGGCCATTCTCCAAAATTCGTTACTTCAAATGTTCCGGGGGCACGCCGTCATCTGAGTCTTGGCGAGCCTCCTTGGACCTTATCAGACCACTGTGATCATGGAGAGAGTTTGACGCTCGTGTGGATGAAAATTTCAATCGATTTGACTTTTGTGGCCCACGCTGGCGCGAAGTCGGGCCGTCACGGGATAGATCATTGACATAAATCATAACGATTAGAAAAATTCATTGGCGCAACCGGTTGGACCACAGATACGCTCCACTGGTCCAAAAAGAGAAAAATATAGCGCCTGTTCGAGGAAACGCTCATGCCACAGAGAAACGATTCGGCCATATGGTCGGGGCTGTTCCGTATTTCGGCGGAGTCGGGCCAGACCCTTCAGGCCCAGATTCGCCAGGCTATCGTCGCCGCCATTCTTGACCGCCAGATCGCGGCTTCCATGCCGTTGCCGTCCTGCCGCATCCTGGCCGAAAAGCTTGGCGTCGCGCGCGGCACCGTCGTGCTGGCCTTCCAGCAACTGGTCGACCAGGGCTTTCTCGTGGCGCGCGAGCGGCGTGGCCACTTCGTCAATCCGGAAGTGCTGGCTACACCGGCCAAGCCGCAGCAGAAGTCCATCGATCAGGCCAACGAGATCGACTGGAAGTCGCGCCGGCAGATCGCAGCCAGCGACATGCCGCGCCCGGCCAAGCAGGAAAACTGGATCAAGTCGTCCTACCCCTTTGTCTATGGACAGTTCGATCCGGCGCTGTTTCCGACCGCCGAATGGCGCGAATGCAATCGCATGGCGCTCGCCGTGCTGGAAATCCGCAACTGGGCGGCCGACATGGTCGATCGCGACGATCCACTGCTGATCGAGCAGATCCAGGCGCGCTTGCTGCCCCGCCGCGGCATCTTCGCCAATCCGGACGAGATCATCGTCACGCTGGGCGCGCAGCACGCGCTCTATATGCTGGCGACGCTTCTCATGACCAAGGGCAGCAAGGTCGCCATGGAAGATCCGGGCTATCCGGATGCGCGCTCGATCTTCAGGCTCGCCGGTGCGAACATCCATCCGACGCCGGTGGACCAGTCGGGCATCGTCACCTCGTCTATCCCGAACGATGCCGGCTTTGTCTTTGTCACCCCGAGCCATCACTGCCCGACCATGGTGCCGCTCAGCGCCGAGCGCCGGCAGGATCTTCTGGCGCGCGCCAGCCGTCACAACCAGATCATCATCGAGGACGGCTATGACAGCCAGTTGCTCGATGAAGCGCCGCAGCAGGCGTTGAAGAGCATCGATCGCTCGGGCCGCGTTATCTATGTCGGCTCCATGTCGAAGACTTTGGCGCCCGGCCTGCGGCTCGGCTACATTGTCGCCTCTGCTGATCTGATTGCCGAATTGCGCGCACTGCGCCGCTTCATGCTGCGCCACCCGCCGGCAAACAACCAGCGGGCCGTGGCGCTGTTCCTGTCGCTTGGCCATCACGAGGCGCTGGTGCGCCGTCTTTCGTCGGCCTTTGACGAAAGGCGCAAGCGTCTGGTCCAGGCGATCTCGGCCTTCCTGCCCGAATGGCGTTCGACGGATTCTGCCGGCGGCACCTCGCTGTGGCTGGAAGGGCCGCGCGGCACGGATTCGCGCGGACTTTCCGAGGCCGCTGCTGCCCGCAGCGTCATCATCGAGCCGGGCGACCGTTTCTTCGACCAGGCCGACAAGCCTTCCCGCTTCATGCGGCTCGGCATTTCCTCGATCGCGCTCCAGCACATCGAGCCGGGCATCCGCGAGCTTGCGACAGCTGCGGGGCGACGGCCAGCAGCGGCGTGATCGGGCGACCGGCCAATATTGCCTATTAAAACAGCATCTCCGCGCGTCCAGATGGGCGCGCGGAGATTTGCCGATTCCGGCTTATTCAAAGCCTGCGCCTCTGGCCCATCTGGCGGAAATCCGTGGCCCATACGCACGCCGTTTGGCCGCTGCATAGTCTTGCAATCAAGGGGAACGAAGCAGCGTGACCGAAGGCACATTCGGCGCGGGGATGCTTCCAAATACGGTGGAGGTTTCGATGTCGACCGCCCTGGAACAGCATGACCTTACGGTAGCAGACCAACGTTCCCGCCGCTCCGGCGGCCGGGAAGCCCGCCGCGCCATGCGCGCAGCCCCCTTGGCGGATGATGTCCGTCCCATTCGACCCGGATTGGAAGGCGGCAGGTACAAGCCGTTGGGCCAGAACGATCTCGAAAGAATCCATGAGGCGGTCCTGACCCTTCTGGAAACGGTCGGTTTCGCCAACGCAATTCCAAGCTGCATCGAAGCGCTGACCCGCGTCGGCGCAAGCTACGACGGCGACGGCCGCATCCGCTTTCCCCGCGAACTGGTCATGTCGACCGTCAGGACCGCCGCGCGCAACTTTACGCTGCACGGCCAGGATCCCAGGCATGACATGCTGATCCAGGGCACGCGCGTCCATTACGGCACGGCAGGTGCCGCCGTGCATCTGGTCGATGTCGAGAAGCGCGAATACCGCGAGTCGCTGCTGCAGGACATTTATGATGCAGCCCGCATCGTTGACGGGCTCGACAACATCCATTTCTTCCAGCGCCCGATGGTGCCGCGCGACATCCCAGATCCCGCTGATATGGACTTCAACACGCTTTACGCCTGCGTCATGGGCACGTCCAAGCATGTCGGAACGAGCTTCACCGTGCGCGAGAACGTCGCGCCAGCATTGGAGATGCTCTACGCGATTGCCGGCGGCGAAGAGAATTTCCGCGCCCGGCCCTTCGTCTCCAACTCGAATTGCTTCGTCGTGCCGCCGATGAAATTCGCCGAAGACGCCTGCGGCGTGCTTGAGGCTTGCGTGGAGGGCGGCATTCCGATCCTGCTGCTCTCGGCCGGTCAGGCTGGCGCTACGGCCCCTGCGGCAATCGCCGGCGCCGTGGTTCAGGCCGTGGCGGAAGTGCTGGCCGGTCTCGTCTATGTCAACGCGCTGAAGCCCGGCCATCCCGCGATTTTCGGCACCTGGCCTTTCGTCTCGGATCTGCGTACCGGTGCGATGTCGGGCGGTTCGGCCGAGCAGGCACTGCTGACGGCGGCCTGCGCGCAGATGGCGCAGTTCTACGATCTGCCGGGCGGCTCGGCCGCCGGCATGGCCGATTCCAAGCTGCCCGATATCCAGTCCGGCTATGAAAAAGGCATCACCAATGTCATGGCCGGGCTGTCGGGCCTCAATCTGGTCTATGAGTCCGCCGGCATGCATGCCTCGCTGCTGGGTTTCTGCCTGGAAAGCCTGATCATCGACAACGACATGCTCGGCCATTGCCAGCGTTGTGTGCGCGGCATCGAGGTCACCGACGAAGCGCTGTCGATCGACACGATCACGGAGGTCTGCATGAACGGGCCGGGGCACTATCTCGGCAACGAGCAGACCTTGAGGCTGATGCAGACCGAATATTTCTATCCTGCCGTCGGCGATCGCTTCAGCCCCAAGGAATGGAACGAGAAGGGCAGGCCCGACATTTTGCAGCGCGCGATCGCTGAAAAGAAAAAGATACTGGCCGAGCGATTCCCGCGGCACGTCTCCAAGAATATCGATGACCGCCTGCGCGCACGTTTTGAAAATATCCTCCTGCCGCGCAGCGGCATGGGCGGATAGGCCAAATCACGGCAGGTGATCGGCGTGCAAACAAGAAGTTTTCGGTGAGACGGAGGAATGGTGCCGCTTAGGTGACTCGAACACCTGACCCCATCATTACGAATGATGTGCTCTACCAACTGAGCTAAAGCGGCAACCCTTTTCGCGCTGACGCGCGAAACAGTGGGCGCGTGATATCTGCATTGCGCGGCAAATTCAAGCCGCTATCGCGTAATTTGCAAATGCCGTTGCACGGCGTGGTGCGCCGATCAAACCGGCGCCCGACACGCCTCGCCTTGTCGGCGAATACGGTCTGTGAACTTCATATACGCTGGGCCACCGAGCGCCTACGCAGCCAGACGCAATTTCGCCGCCGCATATTCCTGGGCGAGGCGGTCGACGAGGGCGGATACCGGAGCCACTTCACCCACCGCGCCGATCCCCTGGCCGCAGCCCCAGATATCCTTCCACGCCTTGGACTTGTCGCCGCCGAAATTCATGGTCGAGGGGTCGGAGACGGCGAGATTGTCCGGGTCCATGCCAGCGGCGCGCACGGAACCTTTGAGGTAGTTGCCATGGATGCCGGTAAAGAGGTTCGAATAGACGATGTCGGCAGCTTTCGATTCGACGATCATCTGCTTGTAAGAGTCGGTCGCGCGCGCTTCCGTCGTCGCGATGAAGGGCGAGCCGATGTAAGCGAGATCGGCGCCCATCGCCTGCGCGGCAAGCACCGCCCCACCATTGGCGATTGCGCCTGCCAGCAGAAGTGGCCCGTTGAACCATTGCCGGATTTCCTGGATCAGGGCGAAAGGCGACAGCGTGCCGGCATGGCCGCCGGCACCCGTTGCCACCGCGATCAGCCCGTCCGCACCCTTTTCGATCGCCTTGCGGGCGTGACGATCATGGATGATGTCGTGCAACACGATGCCGCCATAGGAGTGGACCGCCTGATTGACCTCTTCCACCGCGCCGAGCGAAGAGATGACGATCGGCACCTTGTACTTCACGCAAAGCTCGAGATCGTGCTGCAGGCGGGTGTTGGACTTGTGGACGATCTGGTTGACCGCAAAGGGAGCCGACGGCCGGTCGGGATTGGCTGCATCGTAGCTTGCGAGGTCCTCGGTGATTTCGGCCAGCCAGTCGTCCAGCTGTGATTCGGGCCGCGCATTCAGCGCCGGGAATGAGCCGACCACACCGGCCTTGCACTGCGCCAGCACCAGCGGCGGGTGCGAAATGATGAAAAGCGGCGATCCGACGACCGGTATGCGCAGGTTTTTCTTCAAGATATCAGGTAGCGCCACTGCTCAAGCCTCTCGCTAAAATATTGACGTTTGCGTAAACGTAATCTGTTTTAGCAGATCGATTCCAGCGGGCAATCAGCAATTCTGACAGAATTGATACAAACTTTGCGGGGAAAATCGTCGTTGCGGCCGAATTGAGGAGGCTAATTGCCCCCGCTGGCCGTTGCTTGATTACGCGGCTACGTCTAACCATCTGGTAGCACTTACTTTCATCGTGGGGAAAACGGTTTGGATGCGATCGAAAAGGCGATCCGAAACGCCTTCGAAAAAGGAGATGCCGATGATCGGGCTTTCCGCGAGAAGGTCTATCGCTCGGCATTTGCCGCCCTTGACCGTGCGCTCAAGGCAAACCCCAGCCTGACGGTGGAGGCGGCGATCAACCGCCGCAAGGCCATGCAGGCCAAGATCACCGAGATCGAATCGGAATTTCAGCCTGCCGTGCCTGCGATCGAGCCGGGGCTCGACGATGTTCGACCCGAACGCGGTGGGGCTTCGACGGCTTCGTCGCCTGAAATCGCCGTCGAAGGTCCGGCAGGCGCGGCGGTACCGCGCGTCGACATGCCCGGCCGGGGAGAAACCACAAGCGCCGGGCCGCTTGCCGGCGACAGGGCAATATCTGTCGAGCCCGACCGCAACGAGGCTCGTGCCCGCAGGTTTCACATACCGTTCACCCGCATATTCGTCACCGCAACCGTGCTTGCCGCGATCGGCATCGGCGGGTGGTGGGCCTACCAGACCGGTCTGCTGAAATCGCCGGCCGAGCGCGACACCTCCGTTCCCAACCCGCCTGCGACGACCCAGAGCGAGGACTTCATTCCGGAAAATGAAGGCGCTCCGATAAGGCCGGGACAGGCAGACGCGAACCGCAACTGGATCAGTGTCTTCTCGCCCGAGGACGCCACGAAGGTGACGACGCCCGGAGATTCGAAGGCCGAAGTCATGCAGGATGCGTCGGGCAGCTTCCTGCGCGTACGGTCCGGCCAGTCGGGCGCGACCGTGCTGTTCGATATCGGCCAGGGCGTGCTCGAGCAGGTCGGCGGCAAATCGGCCACCTTCGACATCGTCGCCCGCGGCGAGGATGGCAAGGAAACCCAGATGTCGGTGGACTGCAACTTCGGCGAACTCGGCGATTGCGGCCGCAAGCGTTACGCGCTTGGCCAGGAGGAGGGCGATTATCTTTTCGAGATCGATTTCGCCAAGAAGAAACCCGGCGCGGGCGGCACCATCGCCATCAATTCCGATGTTGCCGGCGAGGGCAAGGCGGTGGACATCTACGCAATCAAGGTTTCGATTTCGCAGTAAATTCATCTGCCTAGTCAAGCAGTGCCTGCAGCGTCTCGATCCGATCGGCCTCTGCCGTCGGCTTGTCCCAGCGCAGCCGTGAAATGCGCGGGAAGCGCATGGCGACGCCGGATTTGTGCCGCGTCGAGCGATTGAGGCCCTCGAAGGCGACTTCCAGCACCAGCCCCTGTTTGCGGTCTGCGCGCACCGAGCGCACCGGCCCGAAACGTTCGATCGTGTTGTCGCGGACATATTTGTCGATCTGGCGCAGTTCCTCGTCGGTGAAGCCGAAATAGGCCTTGCCGACCGGCACCAGTTCCTCGCCGCCTTCCGGGCCGGACCAGACCCCGAACGTATAGTCGGAATAGAAGCTGGAGCGCTTGCCGTGGCCGCGTTGCGCATACATCAGCACCGCGTCGACGGTGAAAGGGTCGCGCTTCCATTTGAACCACGGGCCTTTCGGTCGGCCGGCGAGATAGGGCGAGTCCTTGCGCTTCAGCATGACGCCCTCGATCACCGGGTGCGGTGGGTTGCGACGCATGTCTTCAAGCGCTGCCCAATCAGCAAACGGCGCCAGCGGCGACAGGTCGAAGCGCGTCGGATCGAGCTTGGCGACGAAGGCCTCCAGCCGGGCGCGGCGCTCGATGAAGGGCAGGGCGCGCAGATCCTCCGTGCCGTCCTGCAAAAGGTCGTAACAGCGCACGAAGACCGGGTGGCTCTGCTGCATCTTGGGCGTCACCGTTTTGCGGTTCAGCCGCTGCTGCAGGTCCGAGAATGTGCCGGTTTGGCGCGATGGATCGCCGACCAGCAGCTCACCGTCCAGCGCGCCGTCGAAGACCATGGCCTCGACGAGATCGGGAAAGGCCGGCGAAATATCATCGCCGGTGCGCGAATAGAGCCGCCGCACTCCGCCCTCGCAGACGGCCTGCACGCGGATGCCGTCCCATTTCCACTCCGCGGCATAGTCGGCGGGGTCGAGCTTTTCGAGGTCGTTGTCACCGACCGGATTGGAGAGCATGACCGGCCGGAACAGCGCCTTGGCGGTCTTTTGCGGACGCTCCGTCCTGCCTTCCAGCCATGCGAACAATTCGGTGTAGGGCGGCGTCAGCCCGTGCCACAACTCCTCGATTTCCGTCACGTCGACCGATCCGAGATTGGCCAGCGCCTGCTTGGCAAGGCGCGCCGAAACGCCGATGCGCAGGCCGCCGGTCACCAGCTTGATGATGGCGTAGCGCGCCGAGATGTCGGCCCGGTCGAGCAGCCGCACCAATACTTTTGGCCCGTCAGACCGGCTCGCCGATTGCAGCGCGCCGACCACATCGGCAAGTGTGGGCTGGCTGTTGGCGGTGAGATGCGCGTCCGGCTCCGGCCACACCAGCGAGACGGTTTCGGCGAGGTCGCCGACATAATCGTATGAGTAGCCGAACAGCACCGGGTCCATGCGCTCGGTGACCAGCATGCGCAGCATGGCCGGCTTTACCGCTGCGATCGACAGGTCGCCGGTAAGGGCCGCCAGCGCCAGCCCGCGATCGGGGTCTTCGACCGTGCGGAAATAGTCGGTCATCAGCGTCAGCTTGCCGTTGCGCGATGGCGTCAGCACCAGCCGGTCGAGGAGTTCGGCGAAGCGGTTCATCGCTCAGTCCCCCTCGTCTTCATAACCGACCAGATGCAGCGGGCTCGCAGTAATGCCGTTGAGTTCGCACCAGCGCACCAGCGCCTCCTCGCGGCCATGCGTTACCCAGACTTCGCCGGCGCCGGTCTCGGTTATCGTCTCGGTCAGTTCGTCCCAGTCCGAATGATCCGAGATGATCAGCGGCAGTTCGACGCCGCGCTGCTTGGCGCGCTGGCGGATGCGCATCCAGCCGGAGGCGAAGCATGAAACCGGGTCGGGAAAGCGCCGCGCCCAGCGGTCGGCGAAGGCCGAGGGCGGGCCGACGACTATGGCGCCGGCGAAATCGGTTTTTGCGCCGCTGTCCACCGTTGCCGGCTGGAGATCGCCAAGCGCAATGCTCTGGCTCTCATAATAGTCGCAGAGCTTCGCCAGCGCGCCGTGGATGAAAATCGTCCGTTCATAGCCGGCCTCGCGCAGCAGCTTTATCACGCGCTGCGCCTTGCCGAGCGCATAGGCGCCGATCATATGCGCGCGCTCGGGAAACTGTTCCGCCGATTTCAGCACCCGCGCGATTTCACCGCTATCCGGCGGATGCTTGAACACCGGCAGCCCGAAGGTGGCCTCGGTGATGAACACGTCGCAGCGGATCGGCACGAAGGGCGCGCAGGTCGAATCCGGCCGGCGCTTGTAGTCGCCCGAAGCGACGATGCGCATGCCGTCTTTTTCGACGCAGATTTGCGCGGAACCGAGCACATGACCGGCCGGGTGGAATGTCACTGCAACGCCGTTGACGTCAATCGTCTCGCCAAGCTTGGCCGCTTGCGTCGTTCCGGCGAAATCCGCGCCGTAGCGCAGCGCCATGATGTCCAGCGTCTCGGGCGTCGCCAGCACCGAGCTGTGGCCCGAGCGGGCGTGATCCGAATGGCCATGGGTGATCAGGGCGCGGGCGACCGGCCGGACCGGATCGATACAGAAATCGCCGGGAGGGCAATAGAGCCCTTCCGGGCGGGTGTGGAGCAGGTCGCGTGCGCGCATCCGCTCAAGATAGGGTTTTGCACGGCGCAGAAAAGCCTGTTGAATTTTGCTCCTGACAAGCGATATAGCGCTCCACCGGCGCTTCCGCCGCAGGAATGCGCCACTTGAAACCCTTGCAAACCTCTTCCGGTGACCTGCTGGCGGACCGCCGCGCCGATTACGCCGAATTCCTGTTCGGCTCGGGCGACCATGCCGCTGCTGCCGAACTGATGCTCGGTGCGGTCGAACTTGCGCCGGGGTGGGCTATGGGCTGGTTCCGGCTCGGCGAAATGCACGAGGCCGCCGGCAATCTTGCGCAAGCCGCGGAAGCCTGGCGCATGGTGCTGAAGCTGGAGCCGCTGGATCGTCCGGGGGCTGCGCTGAAGCTCGAACTGATCGGCGCTGCCGAGGCGGCGGATGCACCGCCCAGCGCCTTCGTCGAGGCTTTGTTCGATCAATATGCGCCGAAATTCGATGACGCGCTGGTCAACAAGCTTGAATACCGCGTGCCGGACCTGCTGGCCGAGGCGATCCGCGCCGCGCATGCCGGGCGCTTTGTCCGTGTGATCGATCTCGGCTGCGGCACCGGCCTGATGGGCGAGCGCCTGCGCCCGTTCTGCGATCATCTCGCAGGCTACGACATCTCGGCGGAAATGCTCCGCAAGGCGCGCGAAAAGGCCGTCTATGACGAACTGGTCAAGGCCGATCTGCAGACGCTTGCCTATGACGGCGCGCCGGCCGATCTCGTCACAGCGGCGGATGTGTTCATGTATGTCGGCGCGCTCGACGGCGTCATGAAGGTGGCAGCGGCCATGCTTGAGCAGGACGGGCTGTTCGCCTTCTCGGTCGAGCTTTTGCGCGGCGAGGGGGATTTTGTCCTTCAGCCATCGCGGCGTTACGCGCATTCGGACGGCTATGTGCGCGAGATGCTCGGCGCTCACGGCTTTGCGCCGCTTTCCATCGAGACCGCAGTGATCCGGCAGGACCGCCGCGAGCCGGTGGACGGGCTGATCGTGATTGCCCGCAAGGGATAGCGCCGGCGTTTCCCTTCCCTGAGGAAGCGCTTGGGACAGTTTACTTTTTGCCCCTTGCGCGAGATCGCAATCCCGCGCCTTTCCGGGGAAACTGTCCCCGGTGCATTCCGGTGCGTCCTTCGAGGCTCCCCTTCGACAAGCTCAGGATCGCACCTCAGGATGAGGGAGGTTGGCGCTATTCTCCCTGATCCTGAGTTCCTACCCTTCATGAAAAGAACTTCTGCCGGCACACCCTCCCTCATCCTGAGGTGTGAGCGTAGCGAGCCTCGAAGGACGCGCCTATTCATCGCCACGCCTGCTTTCGCATCTGGCCATTGTCAAAGAGCCGGGAAAGACGGGCGGCCGAAATCTCGCTCATCTTTTGTATTTTCTGCGATCTCTCGACCGCCCGTCTCGGCGTC
>NZ_FPBI01000046.1:0-23502 GCF_900116595.1 Mesorhizobium sp. YR577
GAGGGCGGCGAATAATGTGGTCGTTCCGTGCCGGACGTAATCGTGTGTGATGCCTTCGAGATACCCAAGACCGAGCGGCAGTACAGGTTGAGTGCGTTCCAGCGCCTGGATTTGTGTCTTCTCGTCAACGCAGAGCACGACCGCATGATCTGGTGGACTGAGGTAGAGCCCGACGATGTCCTTGACCTTGTCAACAAATAGAGGATCGGTCGAGAGCTTGAAATTTTTCGAGCGATGCGGCTGAACGCCGAACAATGTCAACATGCGTCCAACAGTGGTCTTGGACAGGCCTGTGGCCGCCGCCGCAGAGCGTACCGTCCAGTGGGTGGCGTCGGTGGGTTTGCTGTCGAGAACCGTGCGCAGCAGTTGCGCTACCCTCTCTTCGTCATGAGTTCTCGGTCGTCCAGGTCGGGCTTCCCCGTAAAGTCCGACGAGCCCCTGTTCGAACCATCGCTTACGCCAATGGCAGACCGTCGGGTTCGTCGTCCCAAGCCGGTGGGCAATCGCGGTGTTGGTTTCGCCATCGGCTGAGGCCAACACGATCTGCGCACGGCGAACCACGCTGTGAGGAGCTGAATGGGAGCGGCTGATGCGCTCCAACTCCTCGCGTTCGCCTTCACTCAGACAAAGGATGCGTTCTTGCGGTCGACCGATACGCGCCATATCCGTTCTCCTTGCAGATGACGAATCTTCTGCCCGTTGCGACCTTATGTAAAGCTATTTGCGGGACAGAATACTAGCTATTTCCTTTTTTGATCGCAATGTTACCTTTGCGGCAGCAAAGTTGACCTATCTGCCGAAGCTGGTTCTTGCAGTTTCCTGCAACGCTTAATCAAGCGTCATCTGGTCGGTAGCTGCAGCGGCAAAGTAATCTCAGGCTATGTCGCGTCCTCTAAACGCGCTGAATATCCAGCGCTCAAAGAATCATTCGGAAAATATCTGGCGAACATGATTTGGAGCTGCCGAACCCGACACCTTGACCCAAGCAGGCTATGCGGGTTCTATAGGAACAGGGCCGGAGAGGGAACCTGAGAACGGTCGCATTTTTGAGCTAGAACGACGCCGTTAAAGGGCTTGAGAGGGACATTCCAAAAACCGGGAGACGGCAATTCACATGCAGACAGTTTTCGTTCGGCGCCACGCACCGGTCGCCGCGTTCGTCGCGGCAGTCGCACTCACTATCCTCACCTCGACCTTCGGCTTCGCACAAGAGCAGGCATCCGTCACGGGCGAGGCCGCTGCCGGCAGTGCCGCTGCAAGCGTGGAAGTCACCAAAGCCACCCGCAACGACGGCATCCTGACGGTCACGCTGCGGATCGTATCATTGCCAGACTCCAAGGGCGAAATACCCTTCTACCCCAATGCCGAAAAGGGGTATGAGGCCGTATATGTGGTTGCTGGCGACAAGAAATATTTTGCTCTGAAGGATGCGGAGGGCAAGCCGCTTATTCCTGAACGAGCCTATTTCAACGTGCAGGGTGCCGGGAAGCGTCACCTGTGGGCAGGGAAGTTCACCGCGCCGCCAGCAGAGGTGAAGGAATTCTCGCTGGTGCTGCCGTTCAGCTCGCCGCTGGACGAAATCCCGATCACCGACCGCTGAACGAACATGCGTACGCAGCTGATCGGTGTCTTGTGGACCGCCGCCCTGACAGTTGCCGCGCATGCGCAGGACATCGATCCGGTGGCCACGCTGGGTGTGCCCGACATGGGCTCGGCCCGCGCCCTCGCAATCGATGGCAAAGTGCTCGACATTTCGGGCATTGGCTCGGCGACGACGGTCGGGGCGCTGGCGCTGAAAGACGCAGCCGACGTGCTTGCTCGGCAGAACACAACCCTCACGGTGCGCGCAGACGGGCGCGACCTTAGGGTGGCGATGCAGGGCGACATCCTCTTCGCGTTCGACCGATTCGACGTTCAGCCCGCGGCGGAGCCGACCCTTACCGCACTGGCGCAGATGATCGCCGCGTCCAAAGCCGAGGCCATCGTGGTCGAGGGCCACACCGATGCGAAGGGGAGCGACACATACAACCAGGCGCTCTCGCAGCAGCGTGCAGCGGCTGTCATCGATTGGCTCGTGGCAAAAGCCGAGCAGCCGCGCGAGCGTTTTACCGCGCGCGGGCTTGGCGAGAAGGAACCTGTAGCGCCCAATCTCAAGGCTGATGGCAGCGACGACCCGGAAGGACGCCAGATGAACCGCCGCGTCGAGTTCGTCTTTCCAAACACGCGTAGTTTGGGCGGCGGGTGACACGGCAGCCAGGCGTCAGTGCTTCCCGTTGGCCTCCGCACTTGCCGCTCGGTGGCGACGAGTATTGAAGACTAATCCCAAGCACCATGCCCAGGATGACGCGGACATGGACGAAGACATCGGGATGAACAACCGGGGCCATCCATCTAGACAGCCTCGCGATTATCCGACCAGCGGCTCACCGTTCGCGTCTCACCGGCGATGACACTTTGGAATCCTGATGAAATGCCTTGTCTGGATCGACGCCCAAAACGAGGGCAGCAAGCGCAAGACGAGCGTAGACCGGTCCGCCTCTTAAACTCCAGGCGTGCAGACTACCAACTGAAATCTCTAGGCGCCGGGCAAGGCCTCTGGTGTCGGTGTTAAAGGTGCGTTCGGCCGCCTCGATCTCTGCGCGCATCGAACGAGCGCCAGAGGCGCACTCTGTCTTTGGGATCATGGCTCACCTGCAGGTGTAATGTTGTCCAAACGAGCAGCCCGGTTCCAGAAGGCTGCGACAGAACACATGGCTCACTCCGCCTGTCCGCTCTGGTCGATCATGACAGGCCGCCGTCCGAAGTAACATGTGCGGCGGATGTCGATCCGCCGAGCGGGATTGTGGTGATAAGCAAGAGTTCTCACCCCGATGATTATTCCGATCAGAAGAGACATCTCCGTAGTGCCATTCCCCCCCGCAAAAAGCTACTGGAGTTGGCCGTCGCCGCTCCTATCAGCTTTGGCAAAGTCGGCCATGACCTGGTTCATGAATTCCGGCTGATTCACGCTGCCGTTGCTGTCACGGTCCATCGCGGCAAACTGGTCCGGGGTCAGTATCTGGCCAACATCGGCGGCGCGCAAACTGCCGTCCCCGTCCGTGTCCAGTTTCTTGAAGGCATCGGACATAAAGGTCTGATATTCAGTCCGGTTCACCGAACCATTATCATTGGTATCGAGTTGGTCTCGATGGCCTTCATACATTGGCGCGGCCTGCTGTGCCGTCGCTACGGCAGTGCAAAGCAGGAGTGCGGAAATGGCTGTCACAACTTTTGTTTTCATCTTGATGTCCCTTCTCTTTTTTGTGGCCTTAACCGCACGCCAGCCGATTGCCAAGATAGCCGCCGCCACCCACGCCCACTGCCGTGCCGAGAAGCCGGCCGGTCCCGCCACCGATCGTGCTGCCGATCAATCCACCGACGATCGCACCGCCAACGGTGCCGGCCATGCAGCCGAATTCCGCATTACGGGCCTGAACGGACGGGTCCGATGATGCCTGACAGGCAGTAAGAGCGAAGCTGCCTGCAAGTATGAGTGCCACAGCTGGTTTCTTCATTGGTCTCTCCAGTTTTGTGATTTCGCAAGTTGGCGCTTTCCGCGCGATCGCGCCTAAAATTCAAAGATTCGACTTGGTCCTCCTGTATTAGTTGGAAAATAGTTCCGTCAGTTCGGACTGGGCAGCGATCTGTCGTTGCGACAGCGCGCCAGCGGAAGGATGTCGCCCGCGGTCACTCTGGTGATCCTTTGTTGCTTGGCGTCGGTCACGACGGTCATGCACGCGCATCCGTAGCCGTAGCTCGACCCAGGTACGTTGATCTCGATGAAGTGTCGGTTGTCAAAGGCCGGCGCCTTGTCAATGCCTTTGGCATCTGGTCGTCCCTGCATTTGGATCCACCAATCTCCGTCCCTGTCGCTCAGGAGAAGGTTGCCGGGTGTTGGGTTGGAGTACCAACCACAACGGCGCTCGGCGGCTGTCGCGGATAGGGCCATGATGGCCAGGCAGGAACAAATGGCAAATAGCAGGCGCATAAAATACGCTCCCTCCTTTGCGGCCTTACGGCTTCAACTCCGTGTCGTAGTTTTCTTCGATCAATGCGCAATGAGGCGTCACAGGCTGCATTTGGACATGGCTTAGAGGGCCGCCGTCGATAAAATCACAGCCGAGAATATTATCTGCACTGCTCTTGCGCGCCGAGGCAACGTTGACGTTGACCTTTGCAGGGCCGGCGAGCCAATCGAGACGCTTCATGTCGACCTTTGCGCCGTTGATATGGGCGTGGCCACCCTCCCGCTCGTCTTGCTGCTCAAGACTAATTTGGCCGATCTCGTTGGTGTGCTTTTCGGCACTCTTTTTTGGATCGCCGTAATAGTCGGCGAAGATAACGATCCCCTCCTTTTCAACGGCGAGCTTGGTGGCGGCTTTTTTGGAAAGCGTGACGTTAACGTCGAAGCCCATGTCACCCTGGGCTGTTGCCGGCGTGGACGCGGCTGGAGCGGCGGGCGCTGAAACGGCAGCGGCCGGAACGGGGCAGCTCATGTCCCCTTCCTCGCATTTTAGGTAACCCTCGAAGTTTTTGACGCGGGATTGTGTCAGGCCGTCCATGCATTGCGCGATGAGCAATGGCATCACGCTTCCTCCGGCCGATGCGGCAGCCTGGAAACTGCACTCTGCGTCGCGAAATTTGATCCAATCCCACTGTACCTGAACAAGAAGCTTCCTGATATCCGTGTCGTCGTTCAGGCCGGTTTCGATCTGCTGGTAAAGTTCATTGAGCTTCTTGTCGGATTTCTTGAACACAGCATCGGCGCACGCGTTTAGGGCGGGCTGATCCTTAGCGGCGTCGTAGCACTTGTCCTGAGCGAATGCGAAAGCCGGCATGGCAAGAACCACAGCAACAGTCAGTATGGCGGTTTTCATCGATCGTCTTTTGAAATCCATCATCGTCATTCCGTGACAGTCTCGGCAAAACAGTTTGCTAGATTTTGCGGTGCTCCGAGCTTCTTGGCCCAGGACACCAGTTCAGGTTTTTCCGACGGTTCGGCATAGCCGCCCCATACATCGCGAAACTGCTTCTTTCCCTTGACGGTCTGGAAGAACATCACACCGTCATCGCTCACGGGCGTGGAGACATAGGCCGCACTCCATTCCCCGCTCTCCATAATCGTGATGAACTTCGCCTGAGACGGCTTGAACTTGTTGTCCATCACCGAGACGACGAGAGGGGCATATTCCTGCTTGCGCGCCTTTGTCATTTCCACTTTTACGCCGTCACAAGTGTTGTCAGCGGCGAAAGCAGAGGGCAGCATCATTCCCAGCCCCGCAAGGCCGACCATAACGATTTTGGCATATCGCCGCATCAGGTCGCTGTATTCAGACATAATTGGCTTCCCCTCTTCTTCATCGCCAGGCGATTAAGTGGAATCGTCATCGTCCGGCGTATCGACCTCGCAGCCGATGCCGTGGCATCCTTGGTAATTGCCTTGCGTATCGAAATTCGGATTGCCTTGTTTGTCGTATTGCGGCCTGTCATCGATGCTTTGATCCCCATCGTCAGGATCATCGACTTGACACCCTATCCCATGGCACCCGATGTAGCGGCCTCGCGTATCGAAGTTGGGATTGCCGTTCCTGTCGAACTGCGGCCGATTATCGATCGTTCGATCCCTTTTTGCGGGTCGATCGACTAGGCAACCTGTTCCGTGACAGCCATCGTAGTCGTCCGCGGTGCAACCAACGACCGCCAGCAAAGCAGTAGTAATGATTGCGTAAATTACGAGCTTCATGATTCATCCTCCGACCGGCTGGTTGCCGCCGATTGTCGGTCAGACGTATGGCCGATAACCAATAGTGGCCCGAACAATATCCCGGCGATCAAGAGTAGCTTGTGCGCCTGCCAGAACGGGATCGCCTGCAGGCTGAAAACGTCCGACACGACGGGTTTCGAAAGCCGCAAAAGAAGAGCGAACGGGGTCACCACGACGACGATTGCGGCTAGCACCAAAAAGTGCGCCAAAACCGGCATTTGTCCCTCCATCCGAAGGCTCTAGCAGGCGACCGTCCCGCTCCTGTCGGTCGCGCAAAAGTCCTTCATGATCCGATTTTTTAAGCTGAACCAAAAATTCAGCTTGTGCACAGGTTGCACGGAAGTGCAGCATAAGGCAAGTTTAGATTGGTATAGTTGATTATATTTTTAAATTAGAAATTGCTAAATTAATCAACGATTTTCGCAATCGTTGGTAACCGTAGAAGGAGATCTAACCATGATTACCAAAAACAAGGCGCTGATTTGGCTGATTTCTGTAACTGTTCTCAGCCATGTCACTTTTATTGTTCCATCGTAGCGCAGCCTGACAAAGAAGTTAATGATCGACTTGATGAATTATTCGGTCAGCACGATGTCTATCATACGTTCTCTACCAACCTGAAGAAGGCCGTTTCTGCAGGTGACAAGAACGCGATCTCAGCGATGGTCGACTATCCGATTACGGTTTCCATTGGCGGCAAGAATGTGAAGATAAAATCAGGCAAAGACTTTGTGTCTCACTACGATCATATCTTTTCTAACAAGATCGTCTCGGCAATCGAGAAGCAGAACTACGGCGCTCTATTTGCCAATGACCAAGGCATTATGATCGACAACGGCGAGATCTGGATCGATGGGATTGCCTCGACCACGACTGCACGAAGCAGGCTGTCAAGATCTTCACCATTAATTCGGGCACCTAAACGCGCCCCTTCCAGGTTTATCCAACTTGCCTGTCGCTGGCATAAAAGACGTTTCACGCCTTAGCGAGTAGCCATGCTTCTCTTCAAAATCGCAGCTGTCGGATTTGTCGCCATCGCGGTCATCGCAGCGGGAGCATATGCCTATATCGCACGAGGCAGTACTCCGGTTCATCCCTCGCTCGTAGCCGGCTCCTTGCCGCCACTCATCCCAGTGCGTGATTTCTATGCCAACACCGGTGCCGAATGGGCCTATACGCCGTCCCATGACGGCAGCCTCATTGCCTGGTATGGCGTCGACTGGACCAAGACAGTCATTCGCGTGAAGAGGACGACGGATGCGAAGCCTTTCCTGACCCTTTCTGGAGTAGGGTTCGACGCCTTCCGCTGGCATCCTCATAAGAACGAGTTGATCATCACGGTGGAGCAACGCCTCTGGCAGGTCGATCCAGCAAAGCCGGAACGGGCCAATTGGATTGACATCACGCCTCGCGGCTTTCAGAACTGGAATATCGCCACTACGCCCATTGCGCCGGATGATCGTATTGTCGTCGCTTCTAACGACCGGGATCCAGCGCTGATCGACCTCTATTCCGTTCGGCAGGACGGCGGCGGCAAGGAACTGATCGAGAAGAACGAGGGTAAGACATTCAACTGGTGGCTCGATCCGCGGGGCGTTCCGCGCGTTCGTGTCGATCGGCTGGACAGTGGCGATGCCCGGTTCCTCATTCGTGACGGCGTGGATGTGCCCTGGCGGCCGCTTACTGATGTCGCCGCACGCGATACCTTCGCACTTCTTTTTGCACCGATGGATGGAAAGCCGCTCTACGTCTTGTCGGATCGTGGACGCGACCGTGTCGCGCTGGTGACCATCGACCTTCAAACAAGTGCAGAGACTGTCGTTGCAGATCATCCAAACGTCGATGCACGGAAGGTCTTCGCTCTGGCTGATAACGCCATCGAGCCAGATTTCGTGACTTTCGAGGACGGTTATACACACTATCGATCGTTCACACGCGCCGGAGAAACGTTTCTTAAATTGCTCCTCGATGGAGATAATCCGGTGGACTTCAACATTCTTGGAACATCCCCTGACGGCCGCTTTGTCACGGTCGCCCGCTCCTGGCGGGAGCAGTCCTTCGAATATTTTCTCTACGACCTGGAAAGGGGCCAAGCCACCAGGCTCGCCGAGAACGATTTTCGCCGGCACAAGAATGTTCTGGTCGAAACGAAGCCAGTCTCATTCAAGGCGCGGGATGGTCTCGAAATCACCGCGTTTCTCACGCTTCCGCGCGGTATTGAACCGAGAAACCTGCCGACGATCGTCGTCATCCATGGCGGGCCGGCACAGCAGGAGATTTGGGCCTACAATCCTGACTATCAGTTTTTGGCCAATCGAGGCTATGCGATGCTTTCGGTCAATTTCCGCGGCTCCACCGGTTATGGCAAGAACTTCCGTGCCGCCGGCTACGGCCAGATCGGCAAGGCCATGCAAGACGATATCGTCGACGCAGCAAACTGGCTTGTTGCACAGGGAATCGCAGACAAGACCAACTTGGCTGTCATGGGAGGCAGCTACGGTGGCTATTCCGCTGCCTTGGCCATGACACGCGACCCCGGCCTCTTCAAGGCGGCAATCGTTGAATACGGCGTGACCGACATCGCATACCAAATGCAGAACAACCCCTTCTCGTGGGGGCTGCATCTGGACGAAGTGAAACGCTATTTCGGCGATCCGGAGAATAAGACCGACCTTGAAGAAATGCGGCAACGCTCACCCTTGATGCATGCAGAAAACGTTCAAGGCGCGATTCTAATCACCGCTGGCAAGGACGACCGAATGGTAGGCTTCGAACAATCGGAGGAGTTCGAACGCGCCCTGAAAGCTGCAGAGAAGGACGTAATGGCTACCTATTTCGAAAAGGAAGGCCACGGCTACGAACGCTGGCAGACCAAGTTGCGGCGCGCACGCCTTATCGAAGATTTTCTTGCCAAACATCTTGGAGGAAGAACCGGAGGATTTGATTACACCGAACTGGCGGCGAAGTATCTGAACTGACATCCATTGTAGGGGCCCTCAGAAAGGATGCACAAAGCCAACAGGGCCGCGCAACATCGACGCGATGGGCTGTTGCGTGTCCGATTCAGCTCGGCGAGAACGGTCCTTTCCATCGCCACCATGCCGTCCATCGTGGCCGATAGAGGTCGAGTTCCTTCTCGAACTCCGGAATGTTTCCGCAGACCAGTAAACCACAGCGGCGCTCAACCAAGCCTTTTTGGTGCAGCACTTGAAGGGCGCGCGTGACGGTGATGCGTCTTTGTTCGCGCTCGGCGTCCTGGAGATCACTGGGAGAGCCAAACATGGCTTCCCATAGAGACTTGGTTGGAAACCACCGCGCCGGCTCCGCCGATAGGAGCTCGCTTAATGCGCGCTCGACCTGATCTGGCCCGTTATGCATGTGTCGTTGCTGAAGTGCTTAACGCTCATAAAGTCTGTCCCGCACCGCTGTTTAGAAGCTCACCGAGCGGCATCGATTTCGCGACCTCTTCCGGTCGTGCGACGTGCAGTTCGGCGAGATACCAACCGGTCTCTTCGGCGTTTGTGGTATCGATCCCCAGCCGGCTGAGATTGTCGAGCACATGTTGCCGCTCCTCGGCGGAAGCAAAGCGCCGCTGCCGAAACAGCCCCTCGAGCTTTTCGGTGACATAGCCGTGCTGGCCCAGCATTTCTTCCGAGGCCCCGAAATCGAACATGCGCAGCACGAAATGCGCCATCCACGGACGACTGTCGAGACTCGTTTCCAGTAGCCGTTCCAGCGAAGTCTCAGTAACGTAGCCAATGCAGCCGGTCGAAATGATGAGGTCGGCGTTTTCGATCACCGTCGTATCTTCCGGTGTCGGATCGCTTTTCTCGAGATTGGTCGCAACTCCTGCGTCGAGCAAGCCCGCATCGACGGCATATGATATCGCGCGATTTGCTGGGTCGACGCCGACCATTTCTAGCGTTGCATCCGCCGGTTCCGCATAGAGGCGATGGTCCCGCTGAAGAAGTGCGTCAAGATCATCGGCTCCGGCCGCTCGATAGAGCTGGTAGAGTTCATCCATGGACAGTCCGTGCTTGAGAAGCGCGCCGTTAACCCCATAAGAGCAACCGAGATCGACCACCTTGGCCGATTCGGATTCGGCAGTGCTGCGCCGTGCCTGGATCAACTGTTGAAACTTAGGTTTTGCTTCTTGAGGAATCCGATAGCCTAGGCGAGACAAAGTCGAAAAATAGTCTATCGGATCCGGATTATTGTAAATATTATTCAAGTTTATTTTGCCGATCACGTCATAGATAATATCTTCCAATGTTTCAAACTCCACTCTCTTGGTGCAAAAAGTATCCAGCTCCGCACGAAGTACGCGGAGAGATTATTTATCAGGTGAGGTATTATTCTTTAACGCATGGGCTTCAAAAATTGAACCCGCACCGTGAAAAAAGGTCGAGACGCGGACCGCGACACATCAGAAACTCCAATTCTCACGCGACGACAGCCTACAGCCCAGCGAATTTCGATCGGCCGCTCCGAATTCCCAGGATGCCAAAATCCTGGAATTCCGACTATCTCTCGCCCGATAAGGCTTTCTCGACGGGCTCCTGTGTAGGTCAGATGAGCCTACGGCGCTGAGCTGCAAATTGTGACTTGCCACTAAACTTTCATCCGGCAGCGATAAGAGCCTCGTCGGTTTGGATACGCCAACTGGCGCGATCGGTGCGTGTGGTCGACCGTCCGGACGATTATGCCGAACTGGGTTTACCTTGCACCGCGCGGCGCCGATCAATCACCGTTGTGTCTGTGTCCACGCTGGGGTGCCTCGTTAGTCGTTGGATTCAACGAATCTCGTTGATATCGCATTAGATTGTCTTCAAAGAGGGGGTCAACTATTATCGTTGAAGTTGGTGGTGCGACACCACCAATAGGAGATAAATAATGATCACGACAGAACAGTGCCGCGCAGGAAGGGCGCTTATTGAGTGGTCCCAAGAACAATTGGCGACTGCAGCGAGTGTTAGTCTTTCGACCGTCCGCGATTTTGAGAAGGGAAGGCATACGCCCATCGCCAACAATTTTACCGCTATCCGCGCCGCCCTCGAAGCCGCTGGCGTCACCTTCCTCGACAACGGCAGTGTTGCCACCGGCCCCGGCGTGTCACTACGGGATCAGTCGTGACCTATTTATTTCCGCAGGAACGGGAAGTTCTGGAGATGCTGGCCGGTCTTCGACCACGCACATTCGAAGCGTGGGTCGAAATCTGTCTGAAGAATCTGGTGAAGGAGGGCTTGGTTACGGAAGGTCCGAATTATCGTCTGACAGGCGAAGGTCGAGTACTGCTTGGTGTGGAGTCATAGGATTGACCTCGACCGCCCCCTGCATCGCATTCTCCCCTTGCGGCCCGCATCTGCCGCTGGCCAGCGCGGTGGCAGTCCCAAAGGGAGAAATTCCACGACACCCGCGGGCACGCCGCTTCGAAAAAAGAGCGCAGAAACTGTCAGCTTTCACCCAACCGAAAGCACGCGAGTGAATTTTGTGGCGGCTTTTTGATAAATGATCGTTTTTCGATAGTTCAGGAACGAAATCCGCGTGCTAAACGACGCTAGAAATGTCCCGAATGCCGCCAAGCCTATTTAAGAAGCAGATAAAATACGCCCTATATGAGGCAAAGCTGTCGCCGCAATAGGGCACGTTGCTTGAAATTTGATAGCAATTATTGAACTATGTTATTGAGAATTTCGGCAGGGAATTGATGAGGGACCCGAGCCAATGTTCGATGGAACGATGAGGTTGTCGCATCGAGCGGCCGGCATGTGTGGAATCCATGCGTGATCTGCTCAAAAGCATCCCAGATGCTTGGGGATCGAAATTCGAGGCAGAAAGCGGAGCAGTCACCCGAACGCGGACAGGCCCCAACGAGATCGGGTTCCGCGCTCCGTCTCATATGGCTCTGGTCCTGCTGACACCGCAGCCAAATCGGGAGATGGCTCTCAATTCGGATCGCAAGTCGGTTTTTTTGGCTCCCGTCGGGACAGTTGAGATCGTACCTGCGAATGCAGAATTGTTTGCCCGTTGGCGGACACCAAAGGAGAATCTCCTGCTTGCTTTTGCGCCTGACAAGCTTTCCACATTGGCGGGCCTGGAATTTCAGACAGAGGATTTCGAGTTTCGGCCACCCGGGGAAGGTCACGTGGACGAGAAGGCGCTCTTGCTGGCTAGTATGATCAGGGAGGAGTTCCAGAAAGGGGAGCCAACCAATGCCCTCTACCTGGACTCTCTGATCACAGTCTTTTCGATGTACCTTCTGCGCAACTATTCCACGCTGGCGGAGGGACCATCTCATCTAAGCCGCGGCGGACTTTCCAGCAAAGTGTGGCGCGACGTTCGTGATTACATACAAGCCAACCTCGACGACGAACTTTCCGTCGAGCGACTGTCGATAGTCGCCGGCCTGTCTCCAAGCCACTTCCTGCGCGCGTTTCGGCAAACGGCTGGGCAGCCTCCTCACAAATATGTCCTCGCGACGCGGCTGGAGATGGCTGAGCAATTAGTAATTTCAACCGACTTCCGACTGAGCATCGTGGCGAAGCTCACTGGTTTCTCCAACCACAGTCATATGACCGCAGCGATGAGACAGCATAAATCCATCACGCCCAGCGCACTGCGACGTGCTCACGGCATTCGCTGAGTTAAATGAGAAGAAGGCAGTTTTGAACTAAGGGAATAAGCATGCGAGCGCATTTCAAGACAATCGAATTTCTTCCGGCAATCACAGCGCTGTTTGTGCCGCATCTCTCATTCGCTCAAGAACCTGTCACGTCACCGGCTCCGGCGGCCGACGCAGAATATTCCACAAACTGGGGCGTGGAAATGATCAACGCGCTACCTGCCTACCTTAAAGGCTATACCGGCAAGGGTGTCGTCGTTGCGATCGTGGATACAGGACTGGATATCAATCATCCCGAATTCGTGGAGCGCATTTCCGAGGCGCTGCGCAACTTCGGTAAGGACCAACCTTTTGATGACGTCAGTCATTCTGTCGACAACGATGGCGCGCCAGAGGGGCACGGGACCCACGTAGCAGGGATAATCGGAGCGGCCCGGGACGGAACGGGCATGCAGGGCGTCGCCTATAAATCGACGATCCTGCCCCTTCGTGCAGTGGCGATCGGCGAACCGGATGATCCCGAGAAGGATCCGACCAATGAAGCGATCGAGTACGCTATCGGTGCCGGAGCTGGCGTGCTCAATGGGAGCTACGGGCCAGGCCTGTTGCTGGGGCGGTATCTCAAGGACGAGAACGGCAATGTGAAACTCGATGGCAAGGGATATGCCATCGATAATAAAAACTATGAGATTCTCGACTATCAGGCGATCTATGATTATCCGAGCAATCTCGTCCAAACCTACAACACGCTGAAGAAGGCGGCTAAGGCGGACATCGTGCTCGTCTTCGCCGCCGGCAATGATGCCAGTACTGACGATCAACCCGGTGCTGCTTCGGGGATTCCCAGTGGTATCGGCATGTTGCCGTTGATTACGCCAGAAAATACGAAAGATGGAACTTTATATAAGTTCATCGACACAGACGATAAAACAAACAAAGATTTCGATCTCAACAACCCAAATACATACAAGATAGTGAGCGGGTCTGATGTCTCGAAGCTCGACTTCTCGGATCTGGCAGGCTCACTGATAACAGTCGTTGCTGTCGGCAAGGATGGCAAGATTGCCAGCTATAGCAATGCATGCGGAGCCACAGCAGAGTGGTGCCTCGCGGCTCCGGGTGGCGATATTAATGCCGATCCCGATAAACCGATTGATGAGAACGGCATTTATTCTACTTGGCCACAAGGGGATCGGGCGAACAAGAACAATCCATATAAGTACGACAATGGTACTTCCATGGCCACGCCCCATGTAGCGGGCGCGGCCGCAGTGGTTCGTTCAGCATTCCCTTACATGAACGCGCGCCAGACCATTGAGACCCTCCTGACTACGACCACCACCGAAGGCTACGCAGACGAACTGCTTTTCGGCCAGGGCTTGCTCAATCTCGGTGCCGCGATCGAAGGTCCCGGCGAGTTCCGCTACTCTGGAGTATTCGATGTCAACACCAAAGGCTACTCCTCGATCTGGTCGAACTCCATTTCCGGTGTAGGCGACTTGAAAAAGAGAGGTGATGGCACGCTTGTGCTTACAGGTGCCAATACTTACACCGGGCCAACCAGTGTGCTTGGCGGGACGCTGGCGGTCGATGGCAGTATCGTCTCAGAAGCGAACGTCTCAAGCGCGGGTACACTCGCGGGCATCGGTGCGGTCGGTTCCGTTACGGCCGGCTTAGGCGGCGCGGTGGCTCCGGGAAGCATGCTCGATCCGACCAAGGCGATTGCGGTGCTTACCATCAACGGTGACTTCGTGCAGCAGGCCGGGTCGACCTATTTGGCGGGCATCGCACCGAGCAAGGCTTCAGATCTCATCGACGTCACCGGCAGTGCCGCCATCGACAAGGGAGCGAGCGTCAACCTGGTGCGTGAAGGTGCCGGGCATTTCTCAGTCGATACCCGCTACACGCTTCTGACCGCCGCTGGCGGCTTGATCGGGGCCTACGGTGGGCTGACAGGAGGCCTCTTTACAGACTCGCCTTTCGTCGATTTCGAACTCGCTTATGACCCGGCCAACGTCTATCTCGACGTAGATCGCAATTCTGTCACCTATGCCGATGTCGGCAATACCTTCAATCAGCGATCCGTGGGCGCGGCTGCGGAAGCCCTTGGTTCCGGCAACACGATCCACGACAACATCCTCTTCCTGACGGGACAGGAATCGCGCAACGCATTCGATCTGCTTTCGGGCGAGATCCATGCTTCCGTTCACAGCGCCTTTGTCGAAGACAGCCATTTCGTCCGTGACGCCGCCGGCGATCGCATTCGCGCAGCGTTCGCAGGCGTCGGCGCTTCGACTGTGCCGGTCATGGCATATGGACCGGAAGGCCCGGAACTGGCTCCCGCGTCCAGTGACAAGTTTGTGGTCTGGGGTGGCGCGTTCGGTGCCTGGGGACATTTGGACGGAGACGGCAACGCTGCTCGCCTCGACCGCTCGACGGGAGGCTTTCTGGCCGGCGGCGACGCCGCCATCGGCGAGAGCTGGCGGCTCGGGCTTCTTGCCGGTTACAGCCACACCTCCATCCATGTCGATGATCGCGCCTCCTCCGGCTCGAGCAGCAATTATCACCTCGGGCTCTATGCCGGCACGCAGCGTGGCCCTCTCGGCTTCCGTTCCGGCCTTGCCTATACGTGGCACCGCATCGAGACCGGCAGGTCGGTGGCGTTTGCGGGCTTCTCCGACAACCTCTCGGCCGATTACGATGCCGGCACGTTCCAGGCCTTCGGCGAACTCGGATACCGGATCGATAAAGCCTCCGTATCCTTCGAGCCCTATGCGAACCTGGCCTATATGAACTTCAGCGCAGATGGCTTCTCGGAAGATGGCGGTGCGGCAGCACTTTCCGGAAAGGACCGGCCGAGCGACACGACGTTCACCACGATAGGGCTGCGCGCCTCGACCGCCTTGACGCTTGGTTCCGTCAGCACAACCGCTCGTGGCGGTATCGGCTGGCGGCATGCGTTCGGCGACGTGGTCCCCGAAACCGCACTCGCCTTCACAGGCGGCTCGTCCTTCGCCGTGGAGGGTGCACCGATCGCAAGGAACGCCGCCGTCATAGAAGCCGGCCTCGATGTGAACCTCACCGACAAGGCAACCATCGGGCTTGACTATAAGGGCCAGCTTGCCTCGGACTCTCAGGAGCATGGCTTCAACGCCAAGCTCGGTGTGCGTTTTTAAACCGCCTGCGAAGGATATCGATAATGAAGTTGAAAAATGTATTTTTTGCTGCCGTTCTCGGTACAGCAGCGACGGCTCCTTTGTCAGGTGTAATCGCTGACGAGTGTGACAATGTCGGAGGCGGACAGGCCGGGCTCAACGAATGCTACGGCAAGGTGTTCAAGAAGGCCGATGCTGAATTGAACAAGCTTTATAAAGAGATTGAGGGGCGTCTGAAGGACGATCCTGACACCCAAAAGAACCTTGTAGCTGCACAGCGCGCCTGGGTTTCCTATCGCAATGCGGAATGCGATCTGCAAACCTCAGGCGGTGGCAGCATTGTCGGCACGACCTATCCCATCTGCCAGACAGGTCTGACTCAGAGCCGCATCGAAGATTTCAAGAATTATCTCAAATGCGAAGAGGGCGATATGTCATGCCCGATTCCAGCAGCGAACTGACCACCGTCTCGATTGAGAAATCTCATCGTTTTGCAATGCCATCCCTCGACCGTTGCTGCTTTTCCTTTTTGATGAAGGAGTATTTCATGAACAAGGTAATTCTCACTGCGATTTTGACAGGGTGCCTTTCTTTCGCTGCCGGATGCAGCACTTCAGACGGCAGCAACTGGGTGAAAGACGAGACGCCGCGCAGCGCTGCCCAGCAGGATTACGCCGAATGCAAATATCAGGCGGAAACATCGACAGCGACGATCGGAACGAATAGCCATCCGAAGACGATGACAGATGCGATAGGCGACGGCATCGGGGACGGTATTGTCAAGGGTATGGAACAAGCCGACCTCGTCAAGGACTGCATGAGAGCTCGCGGCTACACCCAATCCTGACAGGTGACTCATCATGATCAGATTGCTTTTCCTGCTCCTCGGAGCGCGCGCGCTCAAGCCGATGTGGCGGCTTCTCGCGATCGCGGGTGTCGTCTGGATGCTGCTCGGCATCGCCATCCTGTTCGATCTCAGTGACGGCGCGCTCTCCTTCGTGCTCGACACGCTCGCCATCTTCCTGGTGATCGAAGGGCTGGTGGAAATCGCAGCTGCCACGTCGATCGGATTGCGCGATCATTGGATTGACGCGTTGCGGGGCGGTGCTTTTCTGTTCGCGGCCTTTCTCGTCTTCAATGTCCCGTGGGACAACAATATTGGCGCGGCCATGGTATTCGGCACGGCGTTCCTCATCGACGGACTGTTCCGGATTGCCACGGCCTTCCTCGTGCGTAGTCCCCGCTGGCGTGTGGGTATAGTCGCTGGGCTGATCGAAATGTGCCTGGCTGTCATGATCCTGTCCGCATGGCCCGTGCCGCATCGACTGACGGTGCCCTTCTGCTTCGCGTTGCTGCTGCTGACCTCCGGCTACGCGCTGTTGCGCATGGCCCTGCCGCTTCGGCAACTGCCAGACGATGCATCCGTGACCTCGCTTCCCCTTTACGCCGCCCGCAATTGGCAAGGCGGCAAGGTCCATCCGATTTTGAGCGATGCTTCCCCTGCCAACGAGGATGATAATGCTCTCAACGTCTATGTCTGGACCGCCATCGGCTCCGCGAAGGACCCGGAGCGTCGCCTGCTGATCGACCGCTATGTCGCCGCCGTCGACAAAAAGGGCGCGATCTCGACCGGGCATAGCGCGCTGGAAATGCCGCCCGAGTTCTATGTCAGCCATTATCCGGCGAACGACATCGATCACAGCCCGGACGATTTTCGTGCGCTTTTATCGGCGGGCCATGAGAACGACGTGCCGGGGCGCTTCAACGAATCGTTGCCGATCGAAGCCGCCGCCTGGTGCATGCCAGACCAGAAAATCACCTTCCGCCGCTTCAATCCGCAGGCGCTTAAAAGCTTCTGGGAAGCCTATTCGAAAGACACGACCTATAATCTCACCGCGCGCAATTGCTCGACCACAGTCATCCAGGCGCTGGACGCGGCCACAGAGGGTGCAGCCCATACCGGCCGGCCTTGGCGCGATCTTTTCCGGACCATCAGCGATCCGCATTTTTGGCTGATGCGGATCGTGCGGGGCCGAGCGGAAGCCATGACCTGGACTCCAGGCCTCGTGCTCGACTACACGCGCCTGCTTGAGCAGGTAATCGAGCACAGCGAGCGCCGCTGGAGAAGGCGGATCGGTGAAGCCTTCCGTGCGAGGCGGGAACTCATCCACAAGGATGAGCAAGCCGGCGGCAAGAGGGGCGCAGCGTGACCGGGTCGGCAAGAACGACAGCGGTCGTGATTCTGACCGCTGCTACATTCGGGCTGACATACGGCCTCAGTGCGCCGCTGATCTCGCTGGAACTTTCGGATGCCGGCTATTCGGAGACGTTGATCGGCGCAAACAGCGCGATGTATGCAATCGGCGTCCTGCTTGTTGCGCCTGCGCTTCCCGGCCTTTCCAGGCGTCTCGGATTCGGCAAGCTCGCCAAGGGTGCGCTGCTTATGGCCGGCGCGTTGTTTGCTGTTTTCCCGGCCGCTCCCTTCTTCTGGTTGTGGTTTCCCTTGCGAGCTGCGTTGGGTGCTGCCTCGGAGACGTTGTTCGTGGTCTCCGAGGCGTGGCTCAACCAGATCACCAGCGAGGCAAAGCGCGGCAAGACGATCGCGATCTACGTAACCGCCCTGTCGGCGGGCACCGCACTCGGCCCAGCGATCCTCACGCTTGTCGGGCGCGAAAAAGCTCTTGCTTTCGTCATCGGAGCCGTACTCGCGATCCTTGCCTGCCTTTTTCTTCAGTTCAGCCAGCCTCGCGAAGTAAGGCCCGAACGCGAAGCGGACGAAAGTCCATTCCGTTTCCTGCGGCTCGTTCCGGTGGCGGTCGCTGCCGCGGCGCTCAATGCAGCTCTGGAATCGGCGGGGCTCAGCTTGCTTCCGCTCTATGCGATCCAGCTCGGCTGGCCAGAGCAGTCCGCCACCTTACTGCTGACGGTCCTGCTCATCGGATCGATCCTGCTCCAACTCTCGATCGGCTGGGTCGGCGACAGGATGAACCGCCGTCTGCTCGTCATCATTCTCGCAGCAATCTCGGCTACTGGCGCGCTCGTCTGGCCCGCCGCCCTCGCGCATGCCTGGCTGGCCTATCCGCTTTTGTTCATCTGGGGCGGGGCGTTCGTCGGCATCTACACAACCACCATCGCTATTCTCGGCGATCGCTACAAGGGCGGTGAACTGGTCAGCGTCTATGCCCTCTTGTCTATTGCCTGGGGCCTGGGGGCGCTCGCAGGTCCCCTGATCGGTGGGATGGCTATGGAAATTACACCGCATGGGCTGCCGATCTTCGCCACGCTCGCCTGCGGTCTTTTCACGGGTTTTGCCATGTTCGACAAGATCAGAAACAACAATTCCGGAAAGGGAATCGAGACGGACCCCGCGTCAGAAACGAACTAATGAGACTGAATTTCCGTATATGCCTCCTATTTTGCGTGCTGATTGGAACTGCATTTTCCATCCAATCATCACAGGCGCAGAATAAAACCCCTCCTTCTCAGTCATTGATCGTAGGCGTTTATGTAAGCCCGCCCTTCGTCATGAAGGACGGCGCACACTACTCCGGCATGGCGATTGAACTGTGGGAGGCAACCGCCAAGCCACTCGATCTCGATTATTCCTACCGGGAATATCCGACATTCGAGGCATTGATCGCAGCGACCGAGCGCGGCGAAGTCACGGCAGCCGTCTCCAACCTGACGATCACCAAGGGTCGCGTCGAGCGCATTTCCTTCTCGCAGCCCTGGTATGACGCCGGCTTGCGCATCGTGGTGGCGGAAAGCGAGAATGCAACCTTCTGGCAGGTAATTGGCGGCCTGGAGCGTGCGGGGCATCTCCGCGCCATGGCATGGCTCGCCTTCATCGTGCTGATTGCGACGCTTGTGCTTGCCCTGTTTTACCGCCGCTTCGACAGCAGCTTTCCGCGAAGCTGGCACGAGGGCTTGTCCGAGAGCTTCTACGAGGTCATGTCGGTTGCTACCTCGGGCAAGGTCACGCGCGCGAATGCGCTTGGCTGGTTAGGAAGGATTTCCGGCGGCATCTGGATGGTGTGTGGTGTGGCCGTAATTGCCTATGTCACGTCTTCGGTCACCAGCGTCATGACAGCCTTGACCCTGACCCACCAGATCAACTCGCTCGCAGACCTTCCAGGCAGAAGCGTCGGCGTGCTTGGCGGCAGCGTGGCGGAGAGCTATTCTAACGAATTGCGGCTTGCAAGGAGGTCCTATGGCGACATCGGCAGCGCCATCGCCGGCCTCGTTTCCGGCCGGGTCGACGCCATCGTCGGCGACGCGCCGGTGTTGGAATATTACGCCCACACCAATCCAACGCCGCCGCTTTCTGTCGTCGGATCGATCTTCCACCCGGACAAATACGGCTTCGGCTTCCGCCACGGCGACAATCTGAGCCACCGGATTACGCTTGAAATTCTTGCTCTGCAGGAAGCCGGCGACCTCGAAGGGTTGAGAACGAAATATTTCGGGAATGAGCGATAAAACGACTTTATTGTAGTCGTTCTGGTGCGAGCGGCGGCATCCGTTTCTCGCGATCAGAGCAACTTTCGCTTCAGCAAGTCCTCCAGCCAATCGGCGAAGACGTTGATGCGGCGCGAGAGGTGCTGGCGGTGCGGATAGAGCAGTGTCATGGGCATGGAACGAGCGCGATGCGAGCCCATCACCTCCACCAGTTCACCGGCTTCGATGTGGCGCCTGACATCGTAGGCAGGAATCTGGATCAGGCCGATGCCGGCCAGACAGCAAGCGATATAGGCTTCCGCACTGTTGGCAGTCACACGGCTGCGCATTTGAAGAACCCGAAGCGAGCCAGCCTCCATCCATTCCCAAGCTTCGACGCGACCGCTCGATGGCGAGGCATAATTGACAGCCAGATGGTCTCGCAGGTCGTCGGGCGTCTTGGGTACGCCATGACGCTCCAGATAGACAGGGCTTGCTACATTGATGATTTGAAGCTCACCGATCGACCGCGCGATCAGACCAGAGTCAGCCAAAGGTCCGACACGCAGGACACAGTCGACATTTTCCTCGACAAGGTTCACCGCTCGGTCGGTCACGCCGAGATCGATGTCAACTTCGGGAAAACAATCGAGGAATGCCGGCAAAGCAGGAGCAATGATCAGGCGTCCGATGCGGCCAGGAACGTCAATCCGCAGCCTTCCCGAAGGTATGGCCGACTGTCGGAAGATGTTTTCGGCCTCCTCCACATCGTCAATAAGCTGCAGACAACGTTCATAGAAGGCCGAGCCATCTCGGGTCGGCGCGACCACCCGCGTGGTCCGATGCAGAAGTCTTGCCCCGACCCGTCCCTCTAACTCCTGCACTGCTGCCGATACCGAGGAACGCGGTATTCCAAGTGTGTCCGCGGCTCGCGTGAAGCTCGCGCACTCGACTACGCGGACGAAGATTCGGAACAGGTCGATGCGATCCACGCGGCCCTCATTGTACAGAATTGGCGACAAGTTATGTCAGAATGATAGTCTTTATCAGACAATCATAAGCAATACTGTGCGACCTCGGAAGCGGCTGCGCAGCGTGGCTGCATTGTTTGAAAAGAGGCTGACGCTATGACCGACCACAGCATCAAGGGTAAAATCGTCATCATCGCCGGCGGCGCGAAAAACCTGGGCGGGCTGATCGCTCGCGATTTCGCCAAGCACGGCGCGAAGGCAATCGCGATCCACTACAACAGCGCCGCCGCAAAACCGGATGCAGATGCGACCGTTGCTGCCGTAAAGGCTGCCGGCGCCGAGGCCTCGGCCTTCCGGGCCGATCTTACCACGGCCAGTGCTGTCGAGAAGTTCTTTGCAGATGCGACCGCCACTTTCGGCAGACCGGATATTGCCATCAACACGGTCGGCAAAGTGCTCAAAAAACCGATCCTGGAGATTTCGGAGAACGAATATGACCAGATGAGTGCTGTCAACGCCAAGTCGGCGTTCTTCTTCCTCAAGGAAGCAGGAAGGCATGTCAAAGACAACGGCAGGATCTGTACACTGGTGACGTCGCTGTTAGGTGCTTACACGCCGTTCTATTCCTCTTATGCCGGCACCAAGGCACCTGTCGAGCATTTTACGCGAGCAGCTTCGAAGGAATTCGGCGAACGCGGCATCTCCGTAACTGCGATCGGTCCCGGCCCTATGGATACGCCATTCTTCTATCCGGCCGAAGGTGATGACGCGGTCGCCTATCACAAGACGGCAGCTGCATTATCGAAATTCTCCAAGACCGGCCTAACCGACATAGAGGACATAGTCCCCTACATCCGCTTTCTCGTCTCGGATGGCTGGTGGATGACCGGGCAGACCATTCTTGTCAACGGCGGCTACACCACGAAATAGGCGGGTACAAGCACCGCGGTATTGCCGGAAAGGGAAGGGGAGTTCGCGCCGTCAGTATCCCGGGGAGTTGGTTTCCACACAGAGGGCATGAGTTGCGCCACCCAACACCTGTCTTCGCAGGCAAGCAGCCGTGCCCTCGTCCTCGGTCGGACAGACGCGCCCATCCTTTCTTCCAAGGTGGCCACCTGACGGTTAACCGCCGGTGGCGCAACCGCAAGCGCCGCCGCTCCTAGATCCTCACATCGCAGAGCTGTAGGGGCCATCTTTGACTGCATCTTCTATTGACTAAGTGCGTACGCCTTATGCTGTTCTCCTGTCGTCCAGGAGAATCCTGCCGAGAGCTCAGAAACGGGCTCCTGTATTGAAGCTCCTGGTAGGTGCGTCTTTCCACTTTTCTATCGATCCCGCTTGCAGACTATTGGGTATGTTCATGACGCTGTTACCTCAGCTTGACGATGACCTTGCCTTTTGACCGTCCTGTTTCGATGTAAGCCAGAGCTTCGTTGGTCGCTTCGAAGGGGAAAGTGAGATCCATGACGGGACGAATGATCCCGGCTTCGATCAACGACGTTATCTTGCTCAACTGCTCGCCGTCCGCGCGCATGAACAGGAACGAATAGCTGATCCGCCGGGCTCCGGCCTTCCTCCGGATGCCGAAGCTCAGAAGGCGTATGGCCTGCTTCAGGAACCAATTCAGGCCTTGTGCTTTGGCAAAATCGGGACCCGGCGGACCGGAAATCGAAATCAGCTTGCCGCCAGACTTCAGCACATTCAGGGACTTTTGAAGCGTGTCGCCGGCCAAGCTGTTCAGCACCACATCATAGCCAGACAGGATTTTTTCGAAATCCTGCGTCTTGTAGTCGATGATGACATCGGCTCCGAGGTTTTTGACCAGCTCGGCATTCACCGCACTCGTGGTCGTCGCGACGGTCGCACCGAGATGCCTTGCCAGCTGTATGGCGAATGTTCCCACGCCGCCCGAGCCGGCATGGATCAGAACTTTCTGCCCCTTCTTCAATTTGGCTCGCTCGACCAGCACCTGCCATGCCGTCAGGCCGACCAGCGGGATGGAAGCCGCTTCCTCCATGGTGAGGTTCTTGGGCTTCAGCGCCACGTCCGCTTCGTTGATGGCAATGAAGTCCGCGAACGTCCCGACCCGGCCGTCGCGCGGCCGGGCATATATTTCGTCACCCGGCATGAAGCGTCTGACATTCGCGCCGACTCGAACCACAACCCCGGCTACGTCGTGTCCGAGAACGAGAGGCAGTCGATATGGGAGGACGAGCTTGAACTCGCCATCGCGGATCTTGGAGTCCAGAAGATTGAGCCCGGCCGAATGGACCTCGACCAGAACATCGTCTTGTCCCAGCACCGGCTCCGGCATGTCGCCAAAACGCAACGCGCTCTCCTTCTTGTATCGATCCAGGATGAAGGCCTTCATGATGGTCCGTTCTCCAATCTCCGCCAACGCCTACGACTGGGAAACCGTTGCGATGGCGGGATAGTCGGTATATCCAGCAGAGCCGCCGCCATAGAGCGTCGCCTGATCGAAGGCGGCCAGCGGTGCGCTGGTCTTCATCCGTT